>JAQYVQ010000026.1 GCA_030145435.1 Syntrophobacteria bacterium
CGTGGACTCGGAGACGGCCGACAAGCTGCTCGCTATCATGGAGGGATTGAACCAAACCCGGGGCGTGACCTTCGTGTTCTCCACCCACGACCCCCGGGTGATGGAGCGGGCCAGGCGGCTCCTCCGCATGGTGGACGGCAAGATCGAAAGCGACGAGAAGAAGTGAGGAATCAGCCCGTCATTCCTTCGCAGGCGGGAATCCCTTGGCTTCGTAGCATTCCTTCTCCCCCAATGGGGGAGAAGGTCAGGATGAGGGGGAGCTTCTGTGCCACCCTCACCCTATCCCTCTCCCTCGAGGGAGAGGGAATGCCAGGATGCTGGGAGGTCCCTTCGCTTTGCTCGGAATCTTCGACTTCGCTTCGCTCGCAATATCCACAATTGAAGGAGGTGTCACATGGCCAAATACAAGATTCATCCCCTCGAAGTGGCCCGGCTCGGAGCACCGTTAGGCGTCCTGAGCATGGGCGGCGACATGCAGACCTTCATCGTGGCCCCGGTCCTCATCTTCTATATAGAAGGAGGAGGCAAGAAGATCGTGATGGATGCCGGCATCGAGGCGCCCGGCGAGCAGGGCGTGGTGCATGGCTTTCCCGTTGTAGGCGGTGGAGGGGAGGAAGGGGTCCGCGCCGCACTGAAATCCGTGGGCACAACCCCGGAGGAAATCGACTACCTCGTGCTGAGCCACCTTCACTTCGATCACTGTGCCGAGGCCCCCCTGTTCAAGAACGCGAGGGTCATCGTTCAGAAGAAGGAGTGGGAGACCGCTTTCCATCCCGTGCCCACGGCTCGCCAGTTCTACGAGTCATCCCTTTTCCGAAATCTGGAGGCGATGGATCTGGTGCTCGTGGAAGGAGAGTATGAGGTCACACAGGGCGTGAGCACCCTCTTCCTGCCCGGCCACTCGCAGGGGCTCCAGGGGCTGGCCGTGGACACGGCCGTCGGCACGGCTGTGCTCACAGGGGATCTGTGCTACTCCTACTACAACCTGGACCCGACCCGCACAGAACTGACCGACCTCGCCGGCACCACGGTCGCCGTCGTCCCGCGCCCGGACCTGCCCTTCCTGCCGCCGGCGATCTTCGTGAACCTCGTTGACTGGTACGACAGCATGTGGAAGGTAGTGGCCAGGGCCTCGAGCCGCGACCTCATCATCCCGGGCCACGACCCGTCCATCGTGGGCAAGGTCTTCGGGTAGCCCCGCACTTACGCACGAATTCGGGGGCAGGCACCGATCTCGGGTGAGTTCGGTGCCTGTCCCCGAACTGTGTCAAAAGGCCGTCATTCCTGCGCAGGCAGGAATCCCTTGGCTTCAGGTGCTGAGGGATCCCCCCGATCTTCGACTTGACTTGTCTGTACATTCGTGCATACAATACCGGGACGGAGTTCGAATGGGACCCCCGCAAGGCCCTTGTGAACGTGAAAAAGCACGGGGTGGATCTCGCGGACGCAGCAAGCGTACTCTACGACGAATTCGCCATCTCACTGCCGGATGATCGTGCGGATGAGGAACGCTTCGTAACGATCGGAATGGATGCAGTCGGAAGAATTATCGTAGTCGTCTACACGTGGCGCGCCGAAGGCATCCGCCTGATATCAGCGCGAAAGGCAACGCGAACGGAACGAAGAGTCTACGAGGGACATCGATGAAGAAGGAATACGATTTCAGCAAAGGCAAAAGGGGGGCTGTGATCAAAACCCCTGCCGGGAAGACCCGGATAACGATTCGCATCGATGACGATATTCTCGACTGGTTCCGCGGGCAGGTTCACAACGCCGGTGGCGGCAACTATCAAACACTCATGAACAAAGCTCTCCGCGAATATATGACCTACAAACAGGAACCCCTTGAAGACACCCTCCGGCGTGTCATCCGGGAAGAGTTGCCCACCTACGGGAAGAAACCTCCACGCAAATAGCCTAACGGCAGATCGGGGACAGCCACCGATCTTCAGGCAACACTCTCTCGGATGACAAAGTCCTCGTCGGGACAAACCGCCTGCAAGAGCTCGTAGAGTTTCCGAACGGAGGGATCCGAGCGCCCCTGTTCATAGCGAGCATAGGCATTACGAGA
>JAQYVQ010000102.1 GCA_030145435.1 Syntrophobacteria bacterium
CGCAGATCGGAAACATCCGTTTGGCAGCCGATCCTCTGTCTTCCATGTATCCTTCCGGACACCCCTTTCTGCCGGCCCTGCAGGCCATCAAGAAGATGGCGCCCGAGCCTCGCATGCTGATCGCAATCCTCGAGGTGAAGAACGGGGATATCTACAACCAGGAGACGATCCGGAAGATCGACAGGATCACCAAGGGGCTGACGGAGGTCGAAGGGGTTCTGCCCGGCGGGATCACCTCGCTCACCCGGGGAATGGACCACTACGAGAACACGGGAGAAGGGCTCGCAATGGGCTCCATCCTGGGGAGAAGGTGGCCGGAGACAGAGAAGGATTTCGAGGAGTTGAAGCGCAAGGTCGCTGTGAATCCGAGGGGACCGGGCCGGTTCGTTTCTTATGACGGGACCGCGGTGATGATCAGTGCCCCCCTGGTCGACGGAAACGAAGAGGCGCTGATGGGGAGCCTGCTGAGCAGCGTGGAGGCGATCCGATCCAGGGAAGAGGATGCCTATCACGATCTCTATTTCATGGGACCCCAGCTCATCGAAGCCCAGATGACCGACCTGGGCAGCCGGCACATCCCCGTCGCGGCAGCGGCTACGTTCCTTCTCATCCTGCTTGCACTGCTCGCGTATTTTCGGACCCTTCGGGGCGTACTGCTGCCCCTGGTCGTCATGGTCGTGTCCCTCCTGTGGACTCTCGGGATACTCGGCGCAAGCGGCGCGGAGTTTAACCCGATGCCCCTGGTGTTTCCCTTGATCCTGGGCCTTTTCTCACTCGCCTACGGGGTCTTGATCGTCGAACAGTATGATCGTGCGTATCCGCTTACAAGGGACAAGGCCCAGGCAATAAGCGCCGCCTATGGCCGTGCCCCGGTTGCGGGCTCCATCGCGACGGCAGGCCTGGTCCTCGTCTCCCTGTTCATGGCCGCGGTTCCCGTGTTCAGAAATCTCGCTTGGCTGGGCCTCTTCTGGCTCGTCGGCACGGGGGCGGTGGTCGGCCTTCTCCTCCCGGTCTTGCTCTTTCTCGTTCGTGCGCCGGGCAGGAGCCGATCCGGCCGGATTCCGGGTCCCTCCGCTGCAGCCTCCCTTCCCGGGGTCTCCTCCGGCAAGGGGAGGCTCCTTCTTTTGGGTTTCCTGGTGGCCCTCCTGGTTGTCGGTGCCATTTCGGTGAGGGGGCTCGAGGTGGGCGACAACGTACCCGGGACGTCCTACATCCGTCCCGGCCACCCGTGGAATCAGTGCTTCCGGCTGATGGCCGGGAAGTTCATGGGCCCCTACCAGCTTCTGGTCTACGTGAAGGCGAACGAAGAGGGGGGGCTGCTGAATCCCGAGGCGCTCCACGAGATCGGGGATTTCAGCCGCTATCTCAGGAAGCAGGCCGGCGCGAGGGACAGCATTGCCTTTGACATGATGGTCAAGTCGGCCCGCAACATGATGATGGACGGAAACCCGAAGTGGCAGACCGTCCCCCTGTCCAGGGAGCAGGTGAAAGGAATGGGTGAGCTTGTCGTCGATCAGGGAGGGGTGGAGGACTTCATCGACGAGACCTTTACGGAGGCGACCATTTCCCCCTTCTTCCCCGAGAT
>JAQYVQ010000130.1 GCA_030145435.1 Syntrophobacteria bacterium
ATCACGGTTCTGCTGCACGAGGGCCGCGTTCGACCGCTGAAGGACAAGCTCCTGCTGGGCGGCCGCAACCCGTGCGGTGGCCGTACGCACCTCGGACACCACGTTGTTCGTCAAGTTGGCCAGGTTCTTCTTCTCCTCGTCGCGTCGGGCCTTGGCCTCCCGGAATCTTGCCGCATCCAACCCTCCGGAGAACAGATTGTAGGAGAAACTCAAGGCGAGGGTGTCCCCGAAGTCGTCCCCCTCGAAGCTCGCGTCCCCCAGTCGCTCCCCGTCGAGGGAGGCGTAGAAATTGAGGGCGGGAAAGAAGGGGGCTCGGGCAACACCGATCTCCTGCCGGGCCCTCTCGACAGTGTGCTCGGCTTGCAGGATATCGGCCCGGTGTGCCTTCGCATAGGGGATCAGGTCCTCCGGCGCGGGCGGCACGAGCTCTTCAGCGGTTTCCCGCTCGAGGCGGACCAGCTCCAGCTCGGACGGGAAGCGGCTCTCCGGGATTCCCATCAGGGCGGCCAGGCCGAACATGGCCACTTCGTACGACCGGTTCGCGTTGATCAGGTCCGATTTGGCCGCGTTCACCTGGACCTCGAAGTTGAGCACGTCGCTGAGTGACCCGGTCCCGACCCTCTGGCGAGCCTTAGCGTCCTCTGCCTGTCTCCGGTTGAAGTCTTCGTTTGCCTCGACGATGGCCGTTTCTTCACGCGCGAGCTGGGCCCGGTAGAAGCTGTTCGCCACGGACGCGACGAGGAGGCGGCGGGCATCCCGCTCGGCCTCCTGGCTTCCCAGCTCAGCGGCCCGCGCGCTCGCATTCGCGTACTTGCGCCCCAGCCCCCTGAAGAGAAGCCAGTTTGCCTGGAGACCGAGGTTGAAGTAGTCCTCCGGATCGTCGATGCCCGGAGTTACGCCCGGGATCCCGGGCGACGGCTGGAAGCGCAGCAGGGAGCTCTGTGGCAGGTTGACACGCGAGTAGGAGGCGGATGCGTCGAGTGTGGGCCAATAGGCGGCACGGGCCTGCTTTACCCGCTGCATGGCCTGACGGACCCGATCCTGGGCTGCGGCTATCGAAGGGTTCTCCGCCAGGGCGATCCTTTGTGAGGTGTCGAGATCGAGAACACGGACCGTTTGCCAATCAAAAGAACCTTCTTCTCCGTTCGGATTCTGCAGTGACATGGTCGCCTGCGGGGACGCCTCCTGGGCAAACGCTTCCCCCACACAGATCGAGAATCCGATCAACATATACATATATAGAAGTATAAGGGCCAGGGCTTTTCTCATGGCGTGGAGTCTCCTGGTTCAATACAAAAGGGAAAAGGGCGCTGTTTACGTGGCATTTGTCTGCCTGCTTTTCCTTTCACCTTGGACCTTTCACCTTTATCCTTTTACCTGAGGCACTGCAGGCTCTGGCATGGTCTGTGACTCTCTAAGTGGATCCACGTTGCGCATGCGGGCCGGCTCCACTTCTTCCCGCGTCGGCCACGTGCCGTGTCTCATTCGATGGGCGAGGCGACGCAGGTCATTGAGAATCACGAGCATGCTTGGAACGAGGACCAGGGTGAGAGTCGTGGCAAAGGCGACGCCCGCTGCTAGGGAAATCGCCATGGGAAGCACGATCTGTGCCTGCATGTCCGTTTCCATGATGAGCGGCGTCAGTCCGCCTACCGTGCTGACGGTGGTCAAGAAGACGGCTCGGAAACGGCGGGCCCCGCCTTGTTGTATGGCCTGGAAGAACGGCATGCCCTCGGCAAGATTCTCGTTGATTCGTTCGATCATGACGATGGCGTCGTTGACCACCACACCGGCCAGGGCCACCATGCCGAAGACGCTCATCATCGAAAGATTGTGCCCGAGCAGGACGTGCCCCCACGTGGCCCCGATGAACCCGAAAGGCACGGTGAACATGATGACAAAGGGCTGCGTGTAGGAACGGAACATGGTGGCGATGATCATGAACATGCCGAACATGGCCAGCGGGAATCCCACGAAGAGGGAGCCGAAGGTTTCCCTCGTCCTCTTCTTGTCGCCCTGCACAGTGACGATAAGTCCGGGATGCCGGGCTTCGAGTTGATCGAAGAAGCCCTCCGAGAGCGCGTCGAGCACCTCGCTCGTGTTGGCCTTGTGCGAATCGACCTCGGTACTGACCTTGACGCGGCGCAGTCCGTTGGTACGCGTAATCGTGGAGTATCCCGGGGAGAAGGCTACCTCGGCCACAGAGAGGAGAGGGACCTCGTGGCCCTGGTTCGTGCGTATGCGAATGCGCTCGAGGCCGGAGACCCTGCTTCGTTCGTCCTCGGTGTACCGGACCTTGACCCGGACGTCGTCCCGGCCGCGCTGCAAGCGGAGCGCCTCTTCTCCATAGTAGCCTGCGTACACCTGTCTGGCGAGATCGTCAACAGTGATTCCCATGGCCCTGGCTTCGGGCCTCAGTTCGAGGCGCATCTCGTTCTTTCCCGGGATGAAATCGGAACGCACCTGATAGACGCCTTCGAACTGACGTAATCGAGCTTGCAGGTCATCTGCGGCGGCCAGGATGTCGTCCATGTCCTGCCCCTGCAACCAGATTTCGATCGGTGCGCCGGGAGGGCCGTGCCCCATCCCTTCAAAGGTCATGGCCACGACGCCCGGTACGGTTCCCACTTCTTTCTCCCAGCGGACGAGCAGATCGTCCGTGTGAATCCCCCGTTTCTCCGACTCGAGCAGCACGGCCTGTACGGAGCCCACGTTGGGTCCGATCTTGGGGATTTGCTGGAGGCTGGATCCTACGAGGGAGAAGTGATGCTTGAACAGACGTTCGCCCGACGGGGTCTCGATGCGATCGGCGAGCCGTTTCAGTGCATCTTCGATTTGCCGGACAGCGTCTCGAGTCACCTCCGGTGGCGTACCGCCCGGGAATTCGACGGTAGACGTCATGATGAATCCGTCGATGTTCGGGAAGACCTCGAACTTCAGGATCCCTCCCCGGATGATCCCGATCGTGATGAACAGGAAGCAGAAGGCCACGCTCAAGGAAATGTAACGCCAGGCCAGGGTCTTCTTGAGGAAGGGGCCGTAAATGTTTTCCACGAACCACTCCAGACCGCGGCTCGTCCATTGGTGGAACCGGTTGATCCGGCGCGCAATCGGGTTTCGGACGCCGTCTTCTGCGTTCGGGTCGGGCAGGTGACTCAAATGAGCCGGAAGAAGTATGAGGCATTCCACCAGGGAGATCGCGAGGCACGCGATGACGACGATGGGCAGGATGTGGATGAACTTACCCAGGACGCCGCCCACGTAGGCCAGGGGCAGGAAGGCGACGATCGTCGTTGTGACCGCGGCAATTACGGGCATCCCGACCTCTTTGACGCCCTCGACGACTGCCTTGATCGGAGGCTCGCCTTGCTTCCGGTGAAAGAAGATCGCCTCGCCCACCACGATGGCGTCGTCGACCACGATGCCGATTACCATGATCAGGCCGAACAGGGAGATCATGTTGATCGTTTCGCCCATGCCCCAGAGGATGGCCAGGGCGCCGGCAACCGAAATGGGCATGCCCATACCGGCCCAGAAACTCAGCCGAATGTCGAGGAAGACCCAGAGAATTAAGAAGATCAGGCAAAGGCCGATGATCCCGTTCCTGACCAGAAGGTTGATCCGGGCCCGCAGCATGGTCGAGATGTCGAAGAGGAGAAGGATGTTGGCACCCTCGGGCACCTCATCTTGCGTCCTTTCCACGAATTGGCCGACGGCCTTGGAGATGGCCAGCGCGTCTTCTTCCTCGGTCTTAAGAACGACCAGGAGCGCTGCCTGCTCGCCGTTTACGGTGAGCTGAATCGGATCCTCGGCGAACCCGTCCCTCACCCGGGCCAGGCGGTCCAGGGTGATGATCTCTCCCTCCGGCCGAGCCAGCACCACGATCGAGGAGAGTTCTTTGCCTGTGTACTTGCGACCCATGGTGCGGACGCGAATCTCTTCACCCAGAGTGCGGATGGTTCCTCCGGCAAGGTTGAGATTGCTCTGCCGGACAGCGGCGGTTACCTGGGCGAAGGTCAACCCGTACTCGCGGAGCCGTTCCTCAGAGACCTCGATCGCGATCTCGTACTCCCGCATGCCGTAGATCTCAACCTGGGAGACCTCCGGAAGTTGCTGGATCTCGTCCTTGATGTTCTCGGCCCACTCCTTGAGGCTGCGCTCGGACATCTGGCCCGACAGGCCGAGGATCACGACCTCGGAGCGGAGCAGCATCTCTCTGATGATCGGTTTTTCCGCATCGACGGGGAAGGTGGGGATGGAGTCGACCTGACTGCGGACCTGCTCGAGGACATCATCCAGTTCATAGTCTTCGTGCACCTCGAGGAAGGCGCTCCCCACATTCTCCCGCGACGAGGTCGTGTACTCCTTGATGCCCTCGATGCTCTCGACGGCTTCTTCGATTTTCCGGCAGATCCCCTCCTCCACCTCTTCCGGGTCCGCACCCGGGTAGGGCACCATGATCTGGATCATGTCCAGGGAAAACTGCGGGAAGGTCTCCCGCACCATGGAAAACGCTGCAAGAGTCCCTGCCAGCAGAATAATGACGAGCACGATGTTGGCAAAGACCGTGTTGCGGGCAAAGGAGGCGATCAACCGGTTCATGCGCCGGGTTCCTCCTCTTCTGCGAAAGTGAGTTCGAGCAGGCTGTTTTCGAGGGGATCGATCAGTCGCGTGACCACGACCACATCCCCGGGGGCGAGCCCTCTGGAGACAAAGGCCTCCTCGCCCTGCACCCGTTCAACTTCAACGGGGACGGTCTTCAGGTGACTGTCCGAAGAAACGTAAACCGTATTCTCGAAGCTCACGGCCCACCGTGGAAGACGAATGACGCCTTGCATGGCCCGGCCGGGGATCTCGACCGCGCAGAACATGCCTTCCACAAGGGGGAGCGCTTCCGGGTCTTCCGACAGGGCTTGCTGCGCCTCGATCCGGATGGCCACCGTGAGCGATCGGGTCTGTTGGTCGAACTTCACGACACGGTGCAGTTGTGCGTGCCAGACGTGGCCCTCTCGGCCCTCTGTCCAACGAATAGTACACTGCGCCGGCTCCAGGTCGTTGAACCAGCCCGTCTGCCCGTTCGACCCGCCCTTGCGAAAGCGCAGCCACTGCCTTGCGTCACGGCTGTCCAGAGGCACCTCGATCTCGAGGGTTGCGTCGTTCGCCAGGGTCAAGACGTCTTGTCCGGGCACGACGTACTGTCCCTTCTCGAGGGAGACGAGCTTGACGCGGCCGTTGAACGGCGCCTTGACCTCGCACCGTTCGAGGTTCGTCTCCGCCGTTGCCCGTGCCGCCTGAGCTACGGCAAGGCTGCTTTCCGCCTCGCGAATCTGGATCGGATAGAGCAGGACGGCCTCTTCGAGCTGGCGGGCAAGGTCGGCAGCATTGTTTGCAGCACGCTCCGCACCGTCGACACCGGAACGTGTTCCTACGCTGTCCTTGTCGAACAATTCCTGGACTCGTCCGTACTCCGCGTATGCCAGTTCCTGGTTTCGCTCGATCGTCTTCAACCGGTCCCGATCGATCGTGTAGAGCTTCTTCAGGCGAGCGATCCCGTTCTCCCATTGCCGGACCGTGGCCCGCGCTGAATCCCTTGCGGCAGCGTAGTCGCGAGGATCGATCTTGAAGAGGAGTTCGTCCTTGTGAAGGATTTCCCCCACCTCGAGACGGGGGTGGATTTCGACGATCTTTCCGGGAACCTCGGGGGCGATCGAGACCACGTCCAGGGCCTTCACCTCTCCGTATCCGGAAATCATGACCGGCACGTCCTCGACGTCAACGTGAAGGACCTCTACGCGAAGGGCACGCTCTTCGTGGCTGGCTTGCGTAGGCGGCTTCTTCAAACTTGCCAGGCCCAGCATGCCTATGATGCCGACGGAGAGCACCACTGCGCAGATCACGATCCGACGGATGACCTTGCCGTTCGATTTTGATAAACTCTCTGATTCCATTCTTTCTCACCTTCTCGACGTCGATTTCGAACGATTCCCGGAATTCCCATCTTCCTGCACCTCTCGCACCTTCTTCAAGACCTGACACCACATCCCGGCCGTCTTCGGTCCGATCTTTTCTACTAGGTCGACAAATGATTGCAGGATGGTTTCTTCCATTGTGTCGATTCTTTGCAGCGCCTCGGGCGAAACGCTCACGAGCACCTTCCTGCGATCCTTCCGGCTGGGCTCCCG
>JAQYVQ010000340.1 GCA_030145435.1 Syntrophobacteria bacterium
GCTCATTTGTATACTTCAATCATCCCCCGTTTTCAAGAAAAGCGGGGGCCTAATTTGACATGTGCTTTCCATCAGATATCCTGAGAATTCACCTCGTTTTCCACCCCGTGGGGGCGTTCGCATAGATGCTTAAGGAAACAATGGAAGAGGCATTGAATCAGTGCGCTCTTTTCGAGGGCATCTCCGACAGCGATCGCAACACTCTACTCGGGATCGCCATGGAGAGGCATCTGGCGAAGAAGGCCACCTTGTTCGGTGAGGGGGACAGGGCCGAGGGGTTCTATCTCATCCTCACCGGAAGCGTAAAGGTCTTCAAGATCTCGCCGGACGGCAAGGAACACATCCTTCACATCTTCGGGCCGGGAGAACCGGTGGGCGAAGTGCCGGTCTTCAGCGGCAAGGAATTCCCCGCCTTCGCCGAGACGCTGAAGAAGAGCGACCTCCTCTATTTTCCCCGGTCCCGGTTTCTGGACCTGGCCTCTCGACACCCGCAGATCTTGTTGAACATGCTGGCCACCCTGTCGATGCGGCTCCGGAAATTTACGCAGAAGATCGAGCAGTTGTCCCTGAAGGAGGTCGCTTCAAGGCTGAGCGTGGCGCTCCTGGAGCTGGCGGGGGAGTCCTCAGGGGAAGGCGAAGAGCATGTGGCGCGATTGCGTGTCACCAAGGCACAACTGGCCAGCCAGCTCGGAACCACACCGGAGACCCTGTCGCGGACGTTCCAGAAGATGACCCGCCTCGGTCTAATACGAGTGGAGAGCAGGCGGGTGGAACTGCTGGACCGGCAGGGCCTGCAGGGGCTCGCGCTCGGCAACGATCCCATCAACCAGGATCTGTGATGGAGCAAACATGAGACTATCGATTGTAATCCCGGTGTTCAACGAGCGCGCGACACTTCCCGCCTTACTGGAGAGCGTCGCCCGTGTATCTCTCGACAAGGAAATCCTGATCGTAGACGATGGCTCCACCGACGGGACGCGCGAGTATCTGAAAGACATGGCCCAACACCCCGGGGAGGGGGTTCGGGTCTTTTTCCACGACCGGAACCAGGGGAAGGGGGCCGCCCTGCGCACCGGATTTCGTGAGGTGGCGGGGGACATCGTGATCATTCAGGATGCGGACCTGGAGTACGATCCGCAGGATTATCCCGCCCTGTTGAAGCCGATCCTCGACGGAAGGGCGGATGTTGTTTACGGCTCGCGGTTCCTGGGCGGGCCGCATCGTGTCCTGTTCTTCTGGCACTATTTGGGGAACAAAATTCTCACCCTGATCTCTAATATGTTAACCAACTTGAATCTATCGGACATGGAAACCTGCTACAAGGTGTTCCGATCCGAGGTCATCAAGAACCTGACCTTCACCTCTGATGGTTTTGCCATCGAGGCGGAAATGACCGTCAAGATCGCGAGGGCTGGCTACCGTGTCTACGAGACCCCGATCTCCTACAGCGGTCGCGATTACTCCGAAGGGAAGAAAATCACCTGGAAGGATGCCTTTCCCACCCTCTGGGCCTTGGTCAAGCATCGTTTCTTTTCTGGGTAGCCGGGCGGGCTCCTGACATCACGATTTGACGAACCACTGCAAGTTGAAATATCATTTTAGTTGGACTAATTTCGGTGCTTTCGGCAAATGAATCGAACGAGACCCTCCCGTCAGGAACGCAATTTGCAGGCTCTACGGCGAAGATCGGTACGGCTCTTTGAAAACCAAAAACCTGACGCCACAGGGACCCGGGACCTGGGCACGGGACCGAACAACCTCTCACCGCCTCTGCTGTCCGGGATGAGGTGCCCCCCATGAACCGCTCGCTGGTCGTTGCTTCCGTTGTGTTTACCGGGTTCTTCATCTGCCTGACCCTCCCGGCGAATTCTCACATCCCCGGCCCCTTGAAGCACCCCCTGGTCGCCCAACTGATGTTCCCGGTGCTGATTCTTCTCCTGCTCAGGAGGAATCCATTACATAATGGCCTTGGCATCGGAAACTGGCGCAAGGGGCTCTGGCTTTCGTTCCTGGCTTCGATCGCCGTCCTCTTATCCTGCTTCCTCTTTGCCAAAGTGCCGGCCATGCAGTTCTACTACTCTGCCCCGAAGTGGGGCACAGGGGATGCACAGGGAATCCTGCTGGGGGAATGGGGGAGGCTAAGGGAGCTCATCGGCTGGGAATTCCTGTTTCGGGGCCTTCTGCTGTTCCCGCTGTACGATGCCTTCGGCCCGGTCGCGAACCTGATTCAGGCCACCCTGTGTGCCGTCACGCACACGCACAAGCCGCTGGTGGAGCTGTACGGATCCTTTCCGTTTGCCTTGCTCCTGGGATACCTGGCCAGAAGGAGCGGCTCAGTTTGGTACGGTGTTTACGTTCACTGGTTACTTGGATTCTCGTTGGAAGTCTATATCGCTATCGGAAACAAAGGATCGATCCCGTTCTTGTGAAAACATCTGGAGAACCCAACCATCAAGGGGCATAAAATGAAACGGGGCTTTTGCATAAGCCTTCTCGCCATGCTGCTCGTGCTGGGCAGCGCCAGCGCCCTCCCGGCTCAGAACTACGCACCGGATCAAGTCATCGTCAGGGGAGCGACACCCGCCCAACTCACCTCTCTGGGTGGAGGGGGCGTGAAGGCTGCGAGACATATCAGCAGGCGAGGGGTCGAGCTGATAACGCTCAGGCGAGGGCTCTCGGTCAAGGCCGCCGCGGCACTGCTGGAGAAGCTGCCGAATGTAGAGTACGCCTGCCCGAACTATATCCGGAAGGCAGCCGAAACCATACCTCCGGACCCGTATTACGGCAGCCAGTGGGGTTGGCCAAAGATCGATGCGCCCCTCGCATGGGATGATACGACAGGGTCTGCAACCGTAACCGTAGGCGTTATCGACACGGGGGTGGATCTCGATCATCCAGACCTTCAGGCCAACCTGTGGGTGAACCAGGCCGAACTCACCGGGTTGTCCGGTCAGGACGACGACGGCAACGGATACACCGATGACATCTACGGGTGGAATGCGTCCGTGGATAAGGGCCAGATCGCGACTACGACCCCGGACGACGATGATTTCCTTACGCCCGGCCACGGAACGCATTGTGCGGGGGTCATCGGTGCGGCCAGCAACACCATTGGCGGGGTAGGCGCCAACTGGACAGTAAAGATCATGGCCCTCAAGTTTCTCAACGCCGCAGGAACCGGGTACGATTCAGACGCCATCGCGTGCATCGACTACGTAATCGCCACGAACAACGCGGGCAGCTCGAATGTGAAGATCCTGTCGAACAGCTGGAGCGGCCCCGGCGCGAGCCCTGCGCTTCAAGGCGCCGTCGAGGATGCGCGGGCCGCGGGGATCGTGTTCGTCGCCGCCGCGGGCAACGAGGCCTTCAACATCGACTCCCCGGGGTGTGTAATCGCGCCCGGCGGGCTGAACGTGATCAACATCGTCACCGTGGCCGCCTCGGACCTGTACGACGGCATGGCCGGTTTTTCCAACCACGGGAGATCCTTGTGCACCCTAAGAGCACCCGGCGTCGGAATCTACAGCACCGTCAAAGATGGCCAACACAAGTCGTCGGACGGCACCAGCATGGCCTGTCCCCACGTGGCCGGCGTGTTTGCCCTGGTGCTGGCCGCCGTCCCTGCCCTCGAGCCGGTTCCGGGCAACTTGACGACCCTCATGAATTTCGTTGACCGCGTTATGTATAACGTGGACCCCGTAGTCGCGGATCCTGTAAACGATGCAAAGACCAGCACGGGTGGCAGGCTCAACGCCAACCGGGCGGTGAAAAACCTGCCGAATGTGGCTTATAACCCGGATGTGGATGGGGACTTCATCCCAAACCACTGGGACAACTGCCCATATGTATCGAACCCGGGCCAGGTGGACACGGACTTGGACGGTGTCGGGGATAACTGCACGCCCCCCAACGTCCCCTGCCCTGGCTTCGGCTGCATCGGGTCCGTACCTCGATGATCCGTCCAAAATGAGACGATGTTTCCCTACATACCCTTGGGCGACTGGCTTCTCCTGGATTCCTGGCGGGTAATGATCACCGTGGGCATCCTGGGTGGGAGCCTCGTTTCTTTCTTCTTGCTCCAGGGGGAGATAGGACGATTCAGGGCCGGCCTCTTGGTGGCCTCGATGGTTTTGGGTGCCCTCTTTGGGGCCCACCTGGCCCATTGGCTTCTCCATCCGGGCCTTTCCGGATGGGATCTGTCCGGAATCCTCGTTTTTTGGAAGGACGGGCACAGCCTGCTCGGCGCCCTGGCCTTTTGTGCATTGCTGCTGCTCGCAATCTCCCGAATCGTCCCCCATATCTTTTTCTGGCCGACCGCGGACGCCTTCTCGCTCGGGGCACCCGTCGGCCTCTTTTTCGCACGCATCGGCTGCTACATGAAGGGATGCTGCTGGGGAACGCCGATAGGAGAGGGTCATCCGTTCCATGGGCTTTCGGTGAAACTCGTCAGAAACAGCCTGCTCACGCTCCATCCGGTTCAGTTGTACAGCGCAACGGCCGCCCTCGCCATCTTCTGCATCCTGCTCGCCCTTCACAGAAGGAGCAAGACCCCGGGGCTTCTCACGGTCCTCTTCGTCCTCCTCTATGCCTCGGCGCGGTTCCTTCTCGAGTTTTTTCGGGGCGACACCCCATCCCTTTTCGCCGGCCTCACACTGTTCCAGGGGGTCTGCATTCTCCTCCTTCTCGCTGGGAGCGTTCTCTTGTTTCTTCGGGTGCGGGAGACGCGTCATGAGGGGTCAGGGGTCAGGGATCAGGGGTCAGGCACCCATGCCCCCCCTCCCTAGCCCCCACGCCTCCACCCTGGGCACCTTCTTTTGTTTTTTCCTTCAGAGATCCACCCCGGGCCCTCACGGGGGGCAACCACCCGCATCCTTCCTGTCCGCTGGATGAGCATTGGGGCGAAGGGGTTTAGGCGATGGTGTGTGGCGGAGGCACGCTTGGCGCTGTGATGAGCCCTTGGCTGCTGTCCGGTGTTCCGGCTCGGTTTTCGCAGGGCGACTCGTGGAGGCTTCCCGAGTCCCCGCGTGCATATCGAAGGACTTCGCGCGCAGCGCCCAAGCAAAGCCCTTGAGGGACGAGGGACTCTATTGCCGGAACATGGAGCCCCAGAAGACCGAGACGGAACACCGGACAGCAGTCAAGGACCAGCGCTTATCCCGCGCGCTCGGCAAGCAAGTCCGCTACATGCCGGGCAATGGCGGGGGAGGCCGTGAGGCCCGGGGAATCGATGCCGAGTAGGTGGAGCACGCGCGGATCGCTCCGGTCCCATTCGACCCGGAAGTCCCGGAACCCCTTCTCCCCCGGGGGGAGCAGAGAAGGCCGGATTCCGCAATGGGCGAGGTGCAGGTCCCGTTCCTGAACGGCGGGGAAGTACTTCTTCACCGGGGCAAAGAAGCGCTGAAAATCGCCCGACTCCGGATCCAGATTGCCTTCCTCGTCGAAGACCGGCAGGGGGCCGTAGTCCTCCTTGCTCTCCACCCGTCGGGCGTCCGGACCGATCAGCAGGGTTCCGTCCCACAGCCGCGTCAAGTGTATGCCCAGCCCGAGATCTCCCGGCGGGGGGTAGACCGCCCCACGGACCTCGCCCGCCTTCTTTCCGGCCAACGAGAAATAGTCCCCCCGGATGGGATAGATTCGAAACCGGTTACCCAGCAGGTTTCCCACATCATCCGCGTGCAAGCCGGCTGCGTTGACCACGAATCGTGCCAACACCTTTCCCCGTGTCCGGGTCTCCACCCGAACCCCCTGTCCCTTCGGCTCCATCCCCACGACGGGCGTGTTCTTGAGAACCATCGCCCCCTGTTCGTAAAGCAATCCCTCGGCCACGCGAAACCACTGGGCCACATCGAACACCCCGGTTGAGGGAACAAGGAGGGCCCCGGCAGCCTGGATCGAGGGCTCCCTTTCCCTGATCCCCCTTTCGTCGACGATGCGCAACCCTTCCACCCCGTTGCGCTCCCCCTGTCGCTGCAACCTTTCAAGGATCGGGATCTCCTCTTGTGAGAAGGCCAGGATGACCTTGCCCGTATTCAGGCAGGGGATTGCGTGCCTCTCGCAAAAGGCGTAGAGCTCGCGGTTTCCGCGGACGCAGAATCTCGCCTTAAAGGAGTCCTGGGGGTAATAAATGCCGGCGTGGATCACGTAGCTGTTGCGACTGCTCGTTCCGTCCCCGAGGAACGGGCCCCTCTCGAGCAGGATGACCTCATCGAATCCCCCTCGAGCCCTGAGCTCCAGGGCAATCGAGCACCCGATGATCCCGCCGCCCACGACGACGACGTCCACAGCACCTTCCATAGTGTGCTATCCCTGTTCAGTGGCCAGGGGCTGTCGGGTACGGGGCGTAATCCCTGCCTTCTGGCTTTTCGCTGTTCGCTCTTAGCTCCCAGCCGCCACCCCAGCGACAGCGCTGTCCGTCAAAGACGGGGAGGCGCGGGGTGGGCTAAGAGCTAATGGCTACTTGCCTTTTACCTTGGGGGAGGAAAACAACGCAAGGGGGCAGTCTCCTAAAGAGCCTTGGTCGGATGCTTCCGCCGGAAGATCTCACCAGGGGAGTACAGGTAGGCCTCTTGCTCGAATCCACGCATCTCGAGAGAGGGTCTCCGGGCGAAGGGACGGTGGTGGGTCAGGAAAGAAGAGGAGGCAGCTCGAGGCGCCTCCTCTTCTTAGATTTCGTATCCCTGACCTTCTTAGATCTTGGCCTGCAAGAAGATCGAGATGATGAAGGTGTAAAGGACCAGGGACTCGATCAAGGCCAGCCCGATGATCATCGGGACGAACATCTTGTCCGCGGCCCCAGGATTCCTCGCGATACCTTCGAGCGCTGCTGCTGCCGTCTTCCCCTGGCCGAGACCGCCACCAAAGGCCGCCAGCCCCAAGCCCAGACCCGCACCGATAGCAAGGCCGAACTTCATCAGGAAATCGCCACCCTTACCTTCTGCCTCGTCTCCCGCGAGCACCAGCGTGGGCAGGGCCAGCGTCAAGAGCCCGACGAGGGCTACCACTCGAATCAATGCCTTCTTCCTGTTCATTCCTCTCGCTCCTTTCTTCTCCTGTGGGTTCCCCTGAGTAGCTACATCTTTCTAACCCTGTTGTGGACCTGTATTCACCTCGTCCTTCCTGCCTTCCGACCCGGTCGGATCCTCCGACCCGGACGGATCCTCCGGCCCGAACGGATCAGTGGTCATGGGATACGGCCAAGGCGATGTACACCGTGGTAAGCGCGGCAAACACAAAGGCCTGAATCATCGAGACCACGATACCAAGGATCATGAAGATGACCGGAACCACCAAGGGAACGAGATCGGAGAAGATCCCGAGCACCATGTGGTCTCCGAACATGTTTCCGAAAAGACGAATCGACAAGGACATGGGCCGGAACAGATGGCTCAGCAACTCGATCAGGAACATCAGGGGCGCCAGCCAGAGGATGGGCCCGGCGAATTGCTTCAGATATCCGATTCCATGTTCCTTGAAGCCATAGTAGTTGTAAGCCAGAAACACAATCAGGGACATGGCCAGGTTCGTGTTCAGGTTGTCCGTGGCCGGCACGAATCCCGGAACGATCGCAATGATGTTGCAGAAAAAGATGAAGATGAACAACCCCCCGACAAGGGTGATATACTTGTCCCCGTCAGGGCCGATGATCGCTCGCAGCTGGCCGTAAGTCGTCTGAACCACGAGCTCGAAGACGTTTCGGGCCGAGAACTTCGTGTCCGGGATCAGGGGATCGCGGGCCTTTTTCAGGCTTACCCGGATCCTCCAGGCGACGAGGATGATCAACAGCAGGGCAAAGCCGCCATGAAACACATGAATCGGTACCATTCCTTCAAGATGGGTAAGGCCATACCACGTGAACCCGTGTTCCATCGCTTTTCAACTCCTCATAAGGTCCGCATTTCGGTCACACGAACACAAGGCTGTTCAAGAGGATCGACGCCAACAGGCTGAGCGTGCCGAGAAAGAACGGAATCAGCGGGACCTTCAGTACGAGAAGCGAGAAGGCCACCGCCCCGAGAAACAGAATGAACAGCAGCGAGATCCTCGCAAGCAGAGGCCCCTTCCCGCTCTCCTGCTGCATGGCCGCCCGGGCGAATCTCCAAAGGTAATGGAAGTTCGCCAGAACGAGGGCTCCTCCCAACAGAAGCCCCACACTCGCGGATACTGTACCCGTGAACATCCCTGCCAGAAAGGTGCATCCCAGCAGGATCAGGAGGCTGTCTCGTTCGATCCTGTTCAGCTTCCGCGCACCGGCCTCGAATTCCATCTTCTCCACGTGACTAGAGCTTCTCCTTCTGGAGGGTCCAAAGCTTCACGAAAGCGACAACCCCACCGCCGAGCCCCACAAAAAGGAAGATAATCGTCAGAACCGGCGCCGTCTCGAAGATTTCATCCAGTACGTAGCCAACTACAGTTCCGGCCAGCACGGAGAAGGCCATCTCCATGGCCAGGGCTCCCAAAACAGCGAGCCTCCTCAAATCCGTTTTGCCTGCCGGGATGGCCACACCCTCTGGAAGAGCGCCTTGGTTCTTCGGCTCAGGGCCTCAGCAACAGCCCGTTAGAAGATCGCAAATTCTAAAGAACCCGGCAGGAAAAGTCAAGGAATCCTGGTCTCGAACCCGCTCTATCTACCGGGCCGGGCCAGACGAAAACCCCGAGAAACAAGGGTTTTCTCGGGCGGGTTTCCGGTCGATGGACGTGCCCAAGCGTTCCTCGTCGATTCATCCGCCGGCGGCCCGGAACGCCTTTCTGGCCGCTTCCAACGTCCTCACGAACTCCTCTTCCCCGTGCATTTCGGAAACGAAGCACGTCTCGAACTGGCTCGGGGGCCAGTAGACCCCCTCGGACAACATCTGCCGGTGGAACCGGGCAAAGCGTTCCAGGTCGCATCCGCTTGCCGTGGCGAAATCAACAACGGGCTCGGATCGAAAGAACACCGTGAACATCGAACCGATCGATTGCACCCGGACGTCCCCTCCCGCCTCGCGGGCCACCCCTTCGAGGGCTTGGACAAACCGCTGCGCCTTCTCGTTCAGGGCGTCGTAGAAACCGGGCCTCTCGATCTGTTCCAGGGTCGTCAAGCCGGTCTGCATGGCCAGGGGGTTTCCGGCAAGGGTGCCCGCCTGGTAGACCGGCCCCTCGGGCGAAAGGACCCGCATGATCTCTTCCCTGCCACCGAATGCACCCACGGGCAGCCCTCCTCCCAGGATCTTTCCAAGACAGGTGAGGTCCGGCAGGATGCGGAACCGCTCCTGCGCGCCCCCCAACCCCAATCGAAACCCTGTGATCACCTCATCGAAGATCAACAGGCTTCCGGCCCGCGCCGTCAGCTCCCTCAGCCCCTCCAGAAACCCCTCCGCAGGAGGCACCAGGCCCATGTTGCCGGCCACCGGCTCCAGCAGCACGGCGGCCACCTCGCTGCCGTGGCCCTCCAAGGCTCGCTCCACCGCCCCCAGGTCGTTGTACGGCAAACAGAGTGTATCCGCGGTCACGGCAGGTGGAATCCCCGGGCTGTCCGGCGATCCGAAGGTCGCGGCCCCGGAACCGGCCTTGACGAGCAAGGCATCCACATGCCCGTGATAGCAGCCCTCGAACTTGATCAGTTTCGAGCGCCCCGTGTAGCCCCTCGCCACGCGCACGGCACTCATCGTCGCTTCGGTACCCGAATTGACGAAGCGCACCTTTTCCATCGAGGGGACCGCCCGGACGACCTTCATGGCAAGCTCGGTCTCCAGCTCTGTCGGGATGCCGAAGCTCGTGCCCTTCCCTATCCTCTCCCGGAGAGCCTTGATGACCGCGGGATGGGCATGACCCAGGATCAGGGGGCCCCAGGAACACACATAGTCCACATACCGGTTTCCGTCCACGTCCTCGATCCAGGCACCCTGCCCCTGCCTGACGAAGATGGGCTCACCTCCCACAGCACGAAAAGCACGCACAGGAGAGTTCACTCCGCCAGGGAGGACCCCTCGAGCCGCCTCAAAGGCCTTTCCGGATTTATCCCTGTTCATCCCAATTGCCTCCTTCCGGTTGCTTATCCTGCGAGAATCGGGTAAGAATCCTGACTTCGTCCAGAACCATCAAAGCTTTGTCTCC
>JAQYVQ010000347.1 GCA_030145435.1 Syntrophobacteria bacterium
CTAAATCATTGGAGTGGAAGCGACGACTAGCGGACATTGCGAGGAGCGAAGTTGAAGCCTGCGAGCGAAGCGTGGCAGGCTCTCCGGCATCTCGGAATTCCCTCTCCCTTGAGGGAGAGGGATAGGGTGAGGGTGGCACAGAAGCTCCCCCTCATCCTGACCTTCTCCCCCAAGGGGGAGAAGGAACGCTACGATGCCAGTGGATTCCCGCCGGAGCCTGCCCCCGCAATTCTTAGGCGGGGGCGCGAATGACTGCGAGTGATTACGCGTGCATGACAGAGGAAGGTACGCAAGGAGGTGATGAAATTGTCTCTGCTATTTGAACCCGGAAAAATCGGCAACATGGAATTGAAGAACCGATTCGTTCGATCCGCCACGGTCGAACTCCTGTGCACGGAAGAGGGCCGTGTCACGGATGTGTACCTGAAAGCCTACGAGCGGTTGGCCAAGGGTGGGGTCGCTCTGATCATTCCGGGCAACTACGTCGTGAACCCGCTCGGGCACAACTATCCGAAGGCGCCCACCGTGGACAAGGACGAGGTCATCGAGGATCTCCGGAGAGTGGTTTCGGTCGTTCACGAGCACGGAGCCAAGATCGTTGGGCAGCTCAACCACGCGGGACGCCAGGCGGACCCGAAGCTCATCGGCGCCAAGCCGGTCGCGCCTTCGCCGGTCCGGGACAAGATGAGCTTTGTGAAGCCCAGACAAATGACCGAAGATGAGATCGAAAAGACGATCAACGAGTTCGGTGAGGGGGCCCGCCGAGTGAAGGAAGCCGGTTTCGACGGTGTCCAGATCCATGCAGCCCACGGCTATCTGATCAACCAGTTCCTTTCCGGGTACACGAATCGACGCAAGGATCAGTGGGGTGGATCCATCGAGAATCGGATGCGGTTTCTCGTCGAGATCTTTCAGGCAATACGCTCTCGTGTGGGGCCGGAGTATCCTATCTTGGTGAAGATCAATGCCGAAGACTTCGCAAAGACCGGGGTCCATCCGGAAGAGTGCGTCGTGCACTGCAAGAAGCTCGACGAGCTCGGCATCGCCGCCATCGAGGTGAGCGGAGGGATCGCGGAAAAGGGGTTGAATACGATCAAGGGGGACCTTCCGATGGAGCTGTTCCTGGAGGGACGAGGTCCTGTGGAGCGCCTCATGGTGCGCATGATGGAAGGCTCGTTGAAGAAGTCGGCGGCTTTTGAAGAGGGCTACTTCCTCTCCCAGGCAGCGACCGTCAAGAGGAACGTGAAGGTGCCCGTTCTGGCGGTCGGTGGGATGCGGACCCGAAAGAAGATGGAAGAGGTGCTCGAAAGCGGCCAGGCGGATTTCATCTCTCTGTGCCGCCCCTTCATCCGCCAACCGAATCTCGTGAAGCTCCTCGAGCGCGACGATGGAGACCCGATTTCCTGTACGAGCTGCAACCATTGCTCCGTTGAGATCCTCTTCCACAAGAAGTCGATGCGATGCTACAAGACATGATGAATTGAAACACATCCGCATGAGTGAGAAGCATCTCTCTCGGAAACTGGCTCTGTTCGGCGTGGCCCTGGATCCCACGGATGACGAACTGAAGCTCGAGTTCAAGACCATCCAGGCGAGAGATCTCGCCGCGGGACGTATCCGCTTCAAAAACCCCTATGAAGCCCTGACCGGGGTCCTGCAAGATCTGATCGCAAGGGGTCTCTGCGAGGTCTCCGGGGAAGTAGAGATTCCCTCCTGGCTCACGCCGACACCCAACCCATCGGACTTGCCGTTCCTGACGGCAGAGAACAACCTCCGGTTCATCGATGAGGGCGGATGCCAGGAGTTTGCGGAACGAGTGAGAGCGTTCCTCGAAACAGGGCCTGCCCGTGGCATCCCGGCCATGGTCGCCGTGGACCACTCGATGACAGGGGGCG
This sequence comes from Syntrophobacteria bacterium, assembly GCA_030145435.1. Lineage (GTDB taxonomy): Bacteria > Desulfobacterota > DSWW01 > DSWW01 > DSWW01 > S015-6. The sequence continues at coordinate 1,896 of JAQYVQ010000347.1, forward strand.
CCCTGCGGGCCTTTGCCAAAGAGTACGGACCCTCGGACATGGCGGTCCTCGTGATAGACAGCCATTTCGACGGCCTCGAACTCGCCGAACGAATCGAGCTGTTCCGCTACGGCAACGGAACATCTTTCGACGATCCCGACAGCCCTCCTGCCGACCCGTCTGTTGCCCCGTGGATGGAAGAGGGGGCGGTTCAGGAGTCCTACAACTGTGCAACCTGGCTAAAGCACGTGGTGGACGAGAAGGTTGTCGTGCCGGACAGGCTCATCCTGTTCGGTGTTTCAGACTATCCCGCCGAGGCCATGCGGCAGGACCCGCGGCTGAGCCGGTATGTGGGTGCCTACCGGACGTTCGAGGAGGCAGGGGTAACGTTTGTGACCAAGGAAGAGATCCGGCAGAAGGGTGTGCGTGGCACATTGGAGCCCCTGCTCAACGGAATGGAGGCGGATCGCCTGTACGTTTCCCTGGATGCGGATATCGGCTCCCTCGATGCCGTGCATGCCGCCCGGTTCATGAACGTTGTTGGACTGAACAGTGAGGAGTTGTACGAGATCGCACGAGTGATCGATGAAGCGCTTGAAGAGAAGGAACTGATCGGGCTCGATGTGTGCGGGATCGAGACATTCCTGTTGGGCCGGGAATTCCCCAACGGCTCGACAGATCGGACGCCGGAGAGACTGAGCGATTTCGTTCGAATCCTGCTCGGCCGGGAGGCAATGTATTCTCGATCCGGAAACGGTCGGGGGAGGACCGACAACACGGTCGGGGGAGGCCCGACAACAAGGTTCGAGGCTGTCTCTAGCATCACATAGAGGGAATCCTACGTGCAGACGTGTTTGATCATTGGCCAATCGTCACCCCTCACCTTGATCCTCTCCCCTCAAGGGGAGAGGAAAGGCCGATCGGGCAATACCCTCTCCCCAGTGGAGGGTGTCGAAAAATGGAGAATCTCCACCTCTCCATCATTTCCTTGGACGCGGGAATTGCCTGGCATCGTGGCGTTCCTTCTCCCCCTTTGGGGGAGAAGGTTAGGATGAGGGGGGGCTTCACCCGCATGGAACTCATAACAAAATGGGGATGGTTATGAATGAGTCTGAGCGTAAGGCGCTTGTCGAAGAAGTCGCAGGGATCTTAGGCGAACCGTATGTCATGGTGGACCCCCCGGTGCTCGACAACTACTCGCGGGACATGACGGTCGAGCCCCCGGGTCTTCCGGATCTCGTCGTGATGCCGCAGACAGTGGAGGAGGTTCAGGCAGTCGTCAGGATCGCAAACGAAAGGAAGGTCGCGATCGTGCCGTTTGTGACGGGCACGAATCTCGGGGGGCTTACGATTCCCCGGAGGGGAGGCATGGTCGTCGACCTGAAGCGAATGAACCGCATCCTGGAGGTGAACGAGGACAGCATGTACGCAGTCCTCGAGCCGGGCGTGAGCTTCGGTGACATGGAGCGCTTCCTCAAGCGGAATCATCCGGGATTGCAGATTTCTCAACCGGCAGCGCCGGCCTTCACCTCCGTGGTGGCCAACTACCTTTTGGGCGGGCTCGGGACGCTCGCCATGAAGGCGGGCTGCCACGGGGACATGATCAACGGGCTGGAGGCAGTCCTGCCCACAGGAGAAAAAATCCTGACCGGATCCGTGAGCGCATCGCCTTACTGGTTCTCGCGTCATCCGCTTCCCGACTTCTGCGGCCTCTTCGTCGACTGGAAGGGGACCTCGGGGATCGTGACCAAGGCGTCGATCCAGCTCTGGCCAAAGCAGCCCTTCGAGGACTACTACGCAGTCGGCATCTGGGACATCGATCACGTGCCCGCTGTCCTGGGCCGGATCGTAAAGGCGGAAATCACGGAAGAGCAATCGGGGCGTACCCGGGAGGTGATCGAGGTGGGCTTCGGCCTGTACAAGCCGGGCGAGCGTCAGCTGCCCTGGGACATCCTGGTCATGCACCGGATATCAGCCGCCTCGAAGAAGCTGTTCGACGCAAAGGTGGAGGTCCTCCAAGGAATCCTCGAGGACGAAACCGAGAAGGGGCGCCGGGCCGAGATCCTGTGGGACTTTTCGGCGAACGATGTGGCCAGGAGGGTGTCCGAGTTTCCGACCACCGGGTTTGCCGTGACCTGGATGGACCTGGGGAAAGAAGGGGCGAAGAACCCGGGGGGAGGGGGGAGCTGGGTCGGAGGCTACACGACGCTCGAGCAGTTCCCGGGAGGGATCAAGAAGGCCAGGGAGATCATGGAGCGATACAATTTTGCCCCCATGGGGACCCAGCGGACCATGGGGCTCGGCCGGTACAGCATCATGCGGTTCCTGATCCCTTACAACCGGAAGGATCGGGAGGAGGTCAGGGAGGTCAGGGGGATGATGAAAGAGTTGGCCCGCATGGAGCTGGATCAGGGTGCGTTGATGTACAAGGCCCCTGAATGGGCCAGCGAGATGATGATGGAGAAGGCGGACCCGGGGTATTTGGACCTCCTGAAACGAATCAAGCAGTTGCTCGACCCGAACGATATCATGAATCCGGGCAAGCTCGGCATTTGAACCCGTACGACGGCAGCGGGGGAAGTTATGGCGCTGATCGATTACAGAGAGAGGCTGACTTGTACACGGTGCGGGCAGTGCAGGCATTTTGTCGGTAGTTGGACCCGATCCTGCCCCTCGGGGACGAAATACATTGCGGAGCCCTACTACAGCAGCGGAAGGGCGTGGCTTGCCGAGGCGCTCGTGGAGGGAAGGGTCGAGCTCGACCGAAAGATGGCGGGAACCATCTACTCCTGTGCCATGTGCAGGGCCTGTACCGAGATGTGCCCCCTCGAATACCAGAACCACGCGATGGATGTTGTGGAGGCCCTTCGGGAAGAGGCGATCGAGGCCGGGGTGGTGCCGCCAACGGTGAGGGATTTCCTGAAGAACGTCCACACGAGCGGCAACCCCTGGAAAGAGCCTCAGGAGGCCCGTGGAGACTGGGCCGAGGGGACAGGCATCCGGCCGTACGAGAAAGGGGACGATTTCCTCTACTATGTGGGTTGTGTGGGCGCGTACGACGAGAGGAGTCGGGTCAACGCCAGGGCGGTGGGAGAACTCTTTTCGCGAGCAGGCTGTTCGTTCGGAATCCTCGGCAGCGAAGAGGTCTGCGATGGGAACGAGGTCAAGCATCTCGGGGAGAGGGGGCTGTTCGAACACCTGGTACAGGAGCAGTCGAGAATTTTCGGGGAACGGGGTGTGAAGAAGGTTGTCACCTTGTCCCCCCACGCCTTCCACACGATGAAGAACGACTATCCGGGCCACGGCGTGAATGTGGAGGTGATGCACTACACCCAGTTTCTGCAGGACCTGATCGAGACCGGGAAGCTCGATGTGTCCAAAGGCCTCACGGCCCGGGTCACCTTCCACGATCCGTGTTATCTCGGAAGATGGAACCAGGAATACGAGGTGCCCAGACAGATCCTGACCGCCATTCCCGGGATCGAGCTGGTCGAGATGGAGAGGAATCGGGAGACCTCTTTCTGTTGTGGGGGAGGGGG
>JAQYVQ010000363.1 GCA_030145435.1 Syntrophobacteria bacterium
GCCGACGTAGACGGCGTGTGCGACGGCCTGGATGAATGCCCGGACACTCCGCTCGGCACGGCGGTCGATGAGAAGGGGTGCCCCGTCCGGCCCGACACGGTAGCCCTGAGTTGGGCAGAGGGACTCACCTTTGCCCTCGGAAGCGCCAAGCTGACGCCTCAGGCTGAGGGCGTCCTCGACGGGCTGGTGGTGCTTGCGAACAAGCATCCGGACGCGGTCATCGAGATTGGCGGTTACACGGATTCGACAGGGTCGGCAGTGTTCAACCAGCGGCTCTCCGAGAACCGGGCCTTGTCGGTTCGGAACTACATGGTGCTGAAGGGCATCACTCCGGACAGGCTCAGAGCGATCGGCTACGGGGAGACAAACTTCGTGGCAACGAACGACACGGACGAGGGCAGGCAGCAGAACCGCAGGGTGGAGTTCAAGTTCCTCGGTCAGGATGCGGTCGGGCTGCCCGTGCTCCATTTCAAACTAGGCAAGAGCGAACTGACCGACGCGTCCATGAGCGATCTGAACGCGATCGCCGAGAAGCTGAAGGCCCGCACGAACGTGCGAGTCGAGATATCCGCCTACACCGATTCCTCCGGCTCTGCAGAGTTGAACAAGAAACTCTCTCTGAAGAGGGCGGGAATGGTGAAGGATATGCTCATTGCCAAGGGCGTCGCCCCGGAGAACCTCAAGCCGGTCGGCCGAGGTGCAACGAACTTCCTGACCACGAACGCAACGCAGGAAGGCAGGGAAATGAACCGGCGCGTTGAGTTCACGATCTTCTGGGCCAGCGGCTGGTAAGAGGGTGCTTCCGGAATAGGAAGCATCGAGAAGCCAGGCATACCAAGCCCGGTAACGACACGGTGTCGTCACCGGGCTTTTTCTTTGCCTATGTTCTGACTAATGTTGGCCGGGCGTGGGAAGGATCTCCCCCCCACTCGGAGACGTCCGAGGAGAAGAGCCTCTTCCAGAAAAACTGAAGTGAGCCGACGGGGTAGTCGTCCGGGATTGAACTGAGCAGCCGGGAGGCAAGCAGGCTGAAGGCCTGACTCGAAGGCGCATCAGGATACAACTCCACGACCGGCTTCTGGGAACGGACCGCCTCGCGGATGTGCGTGTCATAAGGGATGTTCCCGAAATGCCTCACAGAGACCCCCAGGAACCTCTGGCATGCCTCGGTGATTCGATCCAGGACGAGGGCAGCCTCGCTCTCCCCTTTCACGGAATTCATCAAGACCTTGAACGTTTTCCGCTGATACTGTAAGGCCAGGATCTTCATCAGCACATAGGCGTCCGACATGGAAGCCGGCTCCGGGCAGACGACCACGATATTGTCGTGGGAGACGATGTTGAAGAAAAGCACGTTCGGGGAGATGCCCGCCCCGGTATCGATCAGGACCACATCGAAGTCTTCCTCGAGTTCCTCTGTCTCGCACAGCAGCCTCAGTTGCTGTTCTTCCGTCAGTGCGGCCATTTCCTGCACACCAAAGCCTGCAGGAAGCACCGTAACGCCCTCGGGCCCCGGGAAGAGTACATCCTTCATCCGCATCTCTCCGAAGAGCACGTGGGAGATGTTGTACTCCGGGACCAACCCCAGGAGGATCGGAACGTTTGAAAGGCCCATGTCCGCGTCGAAGACCAGGACGCGCAAGCCCCTGCGCTGAATCTCTACGGCCAGGTTGATCACGACGTTCGTTTTTCCGACTCCGCCCTTTCCGCTCGATATGGCCAACACATAGGGGCTGGTCCGGGCCAGAGGCTCGGATGGGGAGGCAAAAGGCCGCGCCGTGTTTCCTTGGGATGCGGTTTGCACATTCTCTCCTTCGTGAGATGCGGTTCGTCTCGGGTCTGCCGGCCATGAATTTGCAAGACCTATGCCGCGGAACAACCGCTTGCAACCCATCCGGAAGAGACAGAGAAAATGTTTGTATTTCGCTTTGTTATGTGTCTTATCGGCAGAAGGCAGGCAGGAACGTTAGGCCTGGAAGGGGCAGAGGAATCAAGGCGGTCGGCAAAGATGTCTATCTCGCCGTCAACGCTTTGACTCTCGGGGGCTTCTAAGATCCGGTCCTTTCCAAAGCCGCTCCGCATGTGCAGTGTCGCTTCCAGAGGGCTTCTAAAATAGAACTGGACGCAGGCCGTTCAAAAACGTCCATATGCAAGGCGCGCGAATCCTTTGGAATGCGGCGTACACCGTACGCCGCAGTGACGAAGGATGAGTGCAACGCCGCAGATGGGCGTTTTTGGACGGCCTGCTATTCTTCTGATTCGAGGCGTCGCCTTTTGATCTTCTCGACCAGGGTTGTTCGATTCAGACGCAGAAGGTCGGCCGCCTTGTTCTTGTTCCCGTGCGTCCGCTGAAGGGCCTGGGTGATCAACTCGTTCTCGAATCGCGACACCGCCGTGCGGAAGCAGATCCCCTCCGAGGGCAGGGACATGGCCGGAGAGGCGACATCGGGGCCCGGGTCCATGTAGCGGTCCTGGATGTCATCGAGTCCGATCGTGCCCTCCCCCTTGAGGATGACGAGCCGCTCGATCAGGTTCTCGAGCTCACGCACGTTTCCGGGCCAGGAATACCCCTTCAGGTAGCTCATTGCATCGTCATCGAATCCGAGGATGTTTCCGCGCAGACGATGGTTGAAGCTCTTCAGGAAATGGTCACACAGGCGGGGAATGTCCTCGTCACGGTCCCGCAGAGGGGGCAGCTGAATTTGGATGACATTCAGGCGATAGTACAGATCCATCCGAAATTTTTTCTCCTCGATCAGCTTGCGCAGGTTCTGGTGGGTGGCTGCGATCACCCGCACATCCACCTGAAGCGTCTTCGTGCTTCCTACGGGCTCGAAGGACTGCTCCTGAAGGACGCGAAGAAGCTTGGTCTGCAGATGAGGGCTCATGTCGCCGATCTCATCGAGGAAGATCGTCCCCCTGTCGGCCACCGAGAAGCGGCCGGGCCGGGAGTAGAGTGCACCGGTGAACGCCCCTTTCACGTGGCCGAACAGCTCGCTCTCGAGGAGGTTCTCCGGAATGGACCCGCAGTTGACCGGCACCAGAGGCTTCGATGCCCGTGGGCTGCCGTCGTGCATGGCCCGGGCTACCAGTTCCTTGCCCGTACCGCTCTCTCCCGTGATCAGTACGGTGGAATCCGTCGGGGCCACCCGCTCGATCAGTCCATAGACCGTCTCCATGGCAGACGAGTCCCCCACGATCGCCGAGACCTTGCGCTTCTGGGAGCTCTGACTCACGTATGCCTCCCGGGACTGGGTCACGGCAGAGGCCGCCAGCTCCAGGACCTCTTCGTTGTCAAAGGGCTTGGTCATGAAATGGAAGGCCCCCTGCTTCATCGCCTCCACCGCGGTCGTGATCTCCCCGTAAGCGGTGATCATGACGATGCTCATGCCCGGCTTCTTCCCTCTCAGCCGTCGGATCAACTCCATTCCATCCATCTCGGGCATCTTCAGGTCCACAAAGGCCACGGAGAAGTCCTCGTCCTTGCAGGCTCTCAAGGCCTCGAGCCCGGACCCGCAGGTGGTCACGAGGAATCCCCTTGTCTCCAACAGTCGTCGCAGGGCCTTCTGCACGACCACGTCGTCGTCAACGACCAGAATTCTGCCACCTTCCCTCTTCATCCTTTTCCTCTCCTTGCAGTCTATGATGATACCAGAAAAAGACTCCTCTTTTCCAAGAACACCCCCGAGATGACCCGTCACGCCTGGGTGAGGGGGAACTTCAACAAGAAGGTCGTACCCCTGGCCGTGCTGGAAGAGACCTCGATCGATCCCCCAAAGGATTCCATCAGCCTGCGGCAGATGCTCAACCCCAGACCGGTACCTTCCCCCGGACCCTTGGTCGTGAAAAAGGGCTCAAAGATCTTCTTCATGTTCCGCTTCGGAATGCCGGGGCCCGTGTCCTGGACCGACAGGAGGACGTACTTTCGGCCCTTCTCCTTCGCCTGGCGGGCCTTCAGCTTCAGGACTCCGTCCTCTTCGAGCGAGTCCTGGGCGTTGGAAATCAGGTTGACCAGGATCTGATGCAACGGATCCGGATGAATCGGAAGCTTCGGCAGGGAAGAAGGCAGCTCCAGTTCCACCCGGGTGCCCTTGGCCTCCAGCTTCGGGCGGAGGAGGCTCAGAGTCTGGTCGATGACCTCCCCGAGGCCGACCGGCTCATGGATCCCAGTCTCCGGCTTACGGGCAAAGGCAAGCAGGTCCTCCACGATCTTCTTGCATCGGAGAGCCGCATGCTCGATGTTCTTCAGATCCTCCACATAGGGCAGATCCGGATCCATCTCCTTCAAGAGGATCTGGCTGAAGGAGAGGACGCCGCTCAAGGGGTTGTTCAACTCGTGGGCGACCGCGGCGGCCAGCTGTCCGAGGACCCCCATTTTTTCCGCGTGCGCGAGCTTCTGCTGCATCCACTTGTATTCCGTGATGTCCTTCTCATACACTGCCACCGATTCGAGGTCCCCGGATGGGTCCAGGATGGGATAGCTCCAGACCTGAAAAACCGCTTCCCGGTCCTCCCGAAACACCTCTGCAGTGGCTTCCTCGCCTGTCTCCAGGGTTGCAACAGCCGGACAAGACGTGCAGATCTCCTGTTGGGAAGCCAGAAGGGCATGGCACTTCTTTCCCTGCAGGCCCTTCACAGCCACATGGCCCAATTCCGCCAGCTGCCGGTTCCCCCTGCGCACGCTCCACTCCCGATCGATGATCATCACCACGTCACGGATCGCGTCGGCGGTTCTCTCCCATTCCTTCTTGGCGTGCAACACGTTCTCGAACAACCTTGCCCGGTCCAGGCTCGCTGAGAGCATGTCCGTGCAGACGGAAACCGCGTTCAAGTCCTCTTCGCCCCACGCGCTCTTCTGCTCCTTCGTCCCCGCAAGGACGACCCAACCTTCCGGGCCTGAACCACTGGACAGAGGGATAGCAGCCTGAAGACTCAGAGGGACCGCCTGAGAGCCTCTACCGACCGCGTTCACGCCGGGCCCTTTCTTCTGCACGCCACTTTTCCTTCTTCGCCTCCCCTTTGCAGCAACCCCTTCGAGCAGGTCCCTCTCCTCCGGGGTCAGCGCCTGCCACCCGAGGGTGGTAAGGCCCTGGGACTTGCGCTCGCACAGGAAGACCCGTTTCGGCCGATCCGCCCCCTCTTCGGGAAAAAGGAAGTACACCTTTTCCGACCACGGGCAGATCGTCCTGAGGGCCCCGCAGTACGCATAGATCTGTTCCTGAGGATGGGCCAGGGTGCTCAGTTGCTTGCCCAGTGCAACGACAACGGCAAGGTAGTCTTTGGCAGGCGTTTCGCGATGACGTTCTGTGCCCATCGGTACGAACCTTTCAGGTTGAACCATCTCGACTGTACAATAGCAAGTCGTCCACCGCCTGGGAGAATCCGAAAGGCCCGACCCCCGGCATGAACCGGATGTTCCCGTCCCTCGGGATATCCGGATCGTGGCCATCGTCGTCCCGCTTCACCAGGTAGGCCCTGTCCACGATCCGGAACATGGGTAGGTCGTTCGCCGCATCCCCCACGGCGGCTGCCCATACGTCTCCGACCGCCTCTTCGTAGCGTTGTCGAACGTACTGAGCCGCCTTTCCCTTGTCGGACGCGCCATGGACGTGAAAGCATCTCCCCCCACGGGTCAATCGCATCCCGCCTTCTTCGATCGTCCCTTCAAATGCGACGAACGTTTCCCGGTCTTCGTTCCCATCGATCCAGAAGGGCTCATCAAAATCCCGCTGCCCTGCCAACCTCGCCTCTTCGAGGGAAAGGCCGGTCCTCCGTGAGAGTTCCTCCGGCGTCATCCCGGAGAAGGTCCGGACGTTCATTCCGACGCTCCCGGCTGCTTCCACGAGCACCCTGAGTACTTCTTCATGGCGAGCCCCCAAGGTGACCTTCCAGAACCGCTCCTTCCGTTCCCCTCCGGGCGGCTCGTCCCAGTGATCCAACGGGAAGAAGACGCCACCCCCGTTTTCCGCGATGAAGGGGGATCCCGGGTGGGAAGCATACCGCTCATGATAGAGTCGGATCTCCGCCCCTGTCTTGCTCGAACAAAAGATCACGGGCAGGTCTGCGTCCCGGCACCTTCCCAACGCCCCCAGGGATGGCCCGGGCTCGTAAGTCTCCTTGTCCAGCAGGGTCCCATCCAGGTCTGTGAAGAGAATCCAGCGGTAATCGTCCAATGCAGAACCACCTCCTGTCCTGGCCGGAAACACGAACTTGCCTCCCAGGGCTTTCTCCTAATACCATATTTCATTGTTGATAGGAAAGAACGCGACGGTGGTTGCCCACTTTTCGATAGAATGGCCCTACTAGGCAAAGAGCAGAAAAAAACCTGATGCAAGAGGCTGTCGAGAAATGGTCAGATGCAAGGCGCACGAAATCCTGTGGAATGAGGCGTACACCGTACGCCGCAGTGACGCAGGATGAGTGCAACGCCGCAGATGGCCGTTTGTCGACAGCCTCTGAGGAGGAGACGGATGAAATCAGTGGCTGTCCTACTGGCCCCCGGCTTCGAGGAGATCGAGGCGATCACCGTCATCGACGTTCTTCGGCGTGCCGACATTCAGGTAACCGTGGCAGGGCTCCGTGAGGGAGAGATCACGGGATCCCACGAGATCACGGTACGTCCCGACAAGACCCTGGACGAGATTCAACCGGGAGGCTTCGACATGGTCGTCCTGCCGGGGGGCCTCCCAGGCACGGACCATCTGCGCGAGGACCCCCGGGTCAGAGCCTTTGTGCAGGAAATGGCAAGGTCCGGAAAACACACATGCGCCATTTGTGCGGCCCCCACCGTTCTCAAGGCGGCGGGCGTGGTCGAGGGGAAGGCCGTGACCAGCCACCCGATCGTACAGGAAGACATGAAGGGGCTCGATTATCGCGAGGACAGGGTCGTGGTCGACGGCACCGTCGTGACGAGCCGTGGCGCCGGGACGGCCATGGAGTTCGCACTCGAACTCGTACGCATCCTGGCCGGGCCGGAGAAGGCTGATCTGTTGGCCCAAATGATGATCGTATAGTGCGGTCCCTTTATCCCTTGTTTCTCCACCTTTCGTAGCGGTACAGCGTGCCGAGCGCGCTGGCGGCCGCCTGGGGCGTGGAGACGATGGGCACGTGCTGGAACAGGGAGCGGCCGCACACCTCCCGCCATTCCGGATGCCCGGGCACGGAGACGATCACCGGCTTTTCGGAAGCCGCCTTCTCCAGCACGGCACGATCCACGAACATGGATTCAACTGCAGCAGGGTTCTCCCGGAGAAGGGAAGACACAACCGCCCACGGGATGACCGGGAACGCGAGCACCGCGTCCACCTCCGGGGCCTCGAGCGCGACGTTCATGGCCTCCCGGAACAGCCCGGAAGGGCCCACATCCAACGGGTTTCCCAGGTTCATCCATGCAGGGGCCTTCCCCCGAAGGGAAGACAACCCCGAAGGAGAGAGTTCCGCAAAGGCAAGGTTCTCTTCCACGATGCGATCCGCAGCCATCACGCCCAGTGAGCCCGAAGCTGTCACGGTGAGCACCCTCTTTCCCTCGGGCAACGGGCACAGCGAGAAAACCTTGGCGGTCTCGAGAAGCTCCGCCGGATCCTTCGCGATCCAGACACCTACCTGCCGCAGGGCGTCCTTGTCCATCCTTCGGAAACCGGCCATGGAGCCCGTGTGGCTGCTCGTCGCCTTCCGTCCCGCCTCGGTCTGCCCCCCGAGGTAGGCCAGCACCGGCTTCTTCCGTGACACCCTTCGTACCGTCTCCAGAAAATCCCTCCCCCGTTTGATGCTCTCGAGGTAGAGCACGATCACGCCCGTGTCCGGATCGTCCCCGTAGTAGGCCAGGAAATCCGTCTCGTCCAGGTCCGCACGGTTTCCGATCGTGGCCACCTTGGCGATCCGTACCCCTTGTGCCGGCGCTCCGTCCAGCAGGATATTCCCGAAGACCCCGCTCTGGGCAACAATCGAGATGTTCCCCGGTTGTATGTCCTTGAGAAGGATCTCGGTCGTACCGAACCCGTTAGGCACGTCCACAACCCCGATGCAGTTCGGCCCGATCATCCGGATACCGGCCTCCCGCACAATCCTGGTGAGCGAGTCCTGCCGCCTCTTTCCTTCAGGCCCGATTTCGGCAAACCCAGCACTCATGACGATGACGGCCTTCACGCCCTTTGCGATGCATTCCTGCAGGACCTCCTCCACGAACTGCGCGGGGACCATGATGCATGCAAGGTCGATGTCCACCGGCACATCACGAAGAGACGGATAGGCGCGTATGCCCTCGATTTCGCGAACGTTCGGGTTCACAGGATAGATGCGGTCTCCCCATCCCTGGTCAATGAGGAACCGCGGCAGTCCGTGACCAAACCCGAGGTTGCTGCTCACTCCGACCAAGGCCACGGTCTCGGGTTGATAGAATCGGTCGATCGAACGTCTTGTATCTTCGTGCATACAGGTAGTCCCTTGCTTTTCGTGCCCGTGCCCGGTCCGTTCTTTTCGCGGGCCCTAAACGTTTTCCTGCTGGTCTTCGGTGCTGGGGGGTACGGACGACGATTCGGAGGGAGCCTCTTTCCGTGTGAGGGCCCCGACCGGACAGACATCGACGCAGCGCATGCAGTCGTCGCAGGCGGACTCGGCCAGCGGCTCCAGATGAAAGGGAGCGACCCGCGTTCGCAGACCTCGGAAGACAAAATCAAGGACGCCGGACTCCCCTGCCTGGTTGCACACCCAGACGCACTTGCCGCACAGGATGCATCGGTTGGGGTTCAAGACGATGGCCGGGTGGCTGTCGTCGACGGGCACTTCGGTCGGCAACTTGCGTAACCGCTTCGGTCGAAGCGAGACCTTGAGCATTTTGGCCAGATCCTGGAGCGCGCAAGACCGGTTTCGAGCGCAGTTCTTGCAGTCCAGATCGTGGTGGCTCATGAGGAGCTCAAAGGCCGTTTTGCGCAGCCGGTCGACCCTTTCCGACCGGGTTTGGACACGCATCCCGGACACGACGGACTCGCTGCAGGAAAGGACCGGGAGATCCCTTCCCTCCACCTCCACGAAACAGAGCCTGCAGGCACCGAAGGGCTCTTCCCGTTCCCGCTCCGCGCACAGGTGTGGAATATCGATTCCATGGTCCAGCGCGGCCCAAAGGATCTTCTCCCCTGCCCGGGCCTGTACCGGTTTGTCGTCTATGGAGAAGCTCAACTTTTCGCTCATTGTGGGTTCCCGTTGAACATGGTCTTTAGCTACTGGCTAACAGCTATTTCTAACTTTCACCTTTTGCCTTGTCCTTTTTCTCTGGCTGTTCTCCCCGGTCCGGGAGATCCGCGAGAGGAGAGATCTTCACAACGGCCTTGTACTGAGGCGGACAGGCATCCACACAAGCACCGCACTGGATGCACAAGGCTTGGTCGATCACCTTGATCCGTTTCGCGTTCACCCAGATCGCCTCGGTCGGACAACTGCCCACACAGGCATCACAACTCCGCTCACACTT
>JAQYVQ010000480.1 GCA_030145435.1 Syntrophobacteria bacterium
TCATAAATCCCTTGGGCAGGACGTGCTGGAGGAACCGGGCGATGAAGACCCTGACATCCAGGGTGGCGGTGGACCCGTCCCGCGCGGCAAGGGTGACCGACTCGTCGGTGACCTTGCGGATGCGGTGATTGGAGATGGCTACCCGGTGGGTGTATCGGCCCAGGTAGCCGAAGACCTTTTGGGGGCCGGAGAAAGGCGGCTTGACGTAGACCACCCAGGATTTGTCGAACAAGGTGCGGCGCAGTTGATCGAAGGCATCGGGCTGGGCCGGCTCGTCGCCGAGCTGGATCTTTCCCTGGACGTGGAGGCGTGCGAGGCCATGGAGAAACTTTCCCCGGAACAGTCTGGAAAGGACCGGGACGGGAAACAGGAACTTCCGAGAGGACGCTGTCCAGCGCTGAACATCCGGGTCCAAACCGCCGCCGGAAACGATGCAATGCAGGTGGGGATGGTAGCGAAGGTCCCGGTGGGTCCATGTGTGCAGTACGGCGGTGAACCCGAGCAAGGCCCCGAGTCTTTTGGGGTCCCGGCCAAGCTGGAGCAACGTCCGGGAGGCGGCCTGGAAGAGCAGGTCGTAGATCCGGCGAGGATTTCGCTTGGCCAGGCCGTGAAGTTCGCTCGGCAGGGTGAAGACCACATGGAAGTAGTGGGTCGGCAGGATACGCCGTTTACGCTTCTCGAGCCACCGGGCCTGGTCCAGGGCCTGGCATTTGGGGCAATGCCGATTGCGGCATGAGTTGTACGCCTCGGAGACCAGGCCGCAATCGGGACAGACTTGCTCATGTCCGCCCAGGACCGAGGTCCGGCAGTTCTCTATGGCCCACATCACTTTGCGCTGGTCAGCAGAAAGGACATGGGCCTTACGGTATGCTTGTCCGTGCGCCCGAAAGATATCGGCGACCTCATGACGGGGCCGCGGTCTCGAGTTGCCAGGCGCACAGAGCGTGTGCCCCCCCACCGACGCTTACCCGAGCAAGGAGGCCTTATCCGTGCCGAGCAGATCCAAGGGGCTCTGGGTCCGAGCGATATGACGGGTGCTGACTTGAGCATAGCCGGTCGTTGTCTGGATCGACCGGTGCCCCAAGAGTACCTGGATGACCCGGATATCGGTGCCCGACTCGAGCAGGTGTGTGGCAAAGGAATGCCTCAGTATGTGTGGGGTGACCCGTTTGCTCAGGCCGGCCTCCTTGGCGGCCTTGCGTAGCACCTGTCGTACCGAATCCGGGGACAAGGGCGTGTTCTCACGCCCCCCCGGGAATAGATAGGGCCCCCCGGGACGTTCGTGCTTGTAATAGGTCCGTAGAACTGTGAGAAGCCGTTCGCCAAGGATCGTATAGCGCTGTCGGCCACCCTTGCCGTCCTGGACCCGAATCAGCATCCGCTTGCTGTCGATGTCCTCGATGTGCAGGCCGCAGGCCTCCGAGATCCGCAACCCGGCCCCGTAGGTGGTCATCAGCACGGCCCGGTACTTCAGGTCCCGAACGGCTCCGAGCAGTGCCTCCACCTCGCTGCCGCTGAGGATCTCGGGTACATGCTGGGGGATCTTCGGCATGAAGAACGGCCGCACGACTTCGGGCCGGTCCAGGGTGACAGTGTAGAGGAACTTCAGGGCTGCCACGTAAACCTTCTGAGTCGACGGGCTTAACCCCTTGACCTCTCTGAGATGAAGCAGGAAGCTGCGGACTTCCTCCCAACCCATCTCCGCCGGTGAGCGGCGATGAAAGGCAGCGAACGCTCGTGCATACCCGAGGTAGTTCGCTTGCGTCCCGGGGCGAAGATTGCGTAATCTGAGGTCGGCCTCCATCCTGTCTCTGAGCTTTCCCATGACGATTCTCCTATCTATGGGGGTTGAAAGACTGTTGCGCACCACCATTGGCGCGCCATAGACAGGATGGAGGTTCCTCTGTTCTCAGAGCAACCCCCAAATCATGGAACGTATGTGGAGTTGATCCACTTAATCAGCCTGGAAGCAGGGCTCTCGGTGGGAATAGGGCTGGGGTGTCTGCTGCGAAGCAGCTTGGTTCAACCCTTGCTCTATCCTCCGATCAAACCACAAACCCAAACACGGAGGACAGGAAAATGAGAACGGACGGACAGACAGTCAGAGGAAATGAGACGGACATGGGCAAGGTGAAGACTTGGGCCAAGAGGACCTTCTCGAGGGAGAGGATCGCCGTGGCGACCGCGAAGCTGGTGG
>JAQYVQ010000597.1 GCA_030145435.1 Syntrophobacteria bacterium
AAGACGGCAACCTCCTGGATCTTCGCATGCGTGAGAAGAGCGTCTTCCACCTCTTTGGCGAACACATTCTCGCCGCCCGTCTTGATCATGTCCTTCCACCTGTCCACGAAAAAAAGAAAGCCGTCCTCATCCTCCCGGACCACATCCCCCGTGTGGAGCCAGCCATTTTCGAAGGTGATTCTTGTCTCGTCTTCCCTCCGGTAGTAGCCCGGCACGACACAGGGACCTTTCAGGAGAAGCTCTCCCGCCTCTCCCTTCCGCACGGGGTTCCCCTCCCCATCCACGATTCGATAGTCCAGAATCGCGCTGACGACTCCGATGGAACCATCCTTGTCCAACAGCCTGGACGGGGGAAGGACCGTTACGGTCCCACCGCTGGCCTCGGTAAGCCCGTACGAATAGAAGATGTCCGCTTCGGGCATGTACTTCCTCACGCTTTCCTTCAGGTCCCTCGGAAAGGTCGCCGCTGCGGTCGCAAAGGCCCGGACGTGGGTGATGTCGTAGGCAATCGCCTCAGGAACGGCCATGATCCAGCTGAACAGGAAGGGGGGAACCACGAGTGCAACCGTGACCTTTTCCTCGTGGACGTTCCTCATGTATTCGACCGCGTCGAACCGGTGCTGAAGCACCACCTTGGCGCCGGCCGCCATGAGAGAGTTCAAGCAGTTGTTGATGATCACATGGTACAGGGGGAGCACCTGAAGGCCCACGTCCTTCTCGGTCAGATTCATGTGGCCGATGGTCGTGTAGACCGCCCACAGGGCGTTGGCATGGGTCACCATGGCGAGCTTGCTGATCCCCGTCGTACCCCCCGTGCAAAGGAAGATGTAAAGGTCGTCCGAAGAGACGTCCACCTCCGGTTCGCGGGCTCTCCCGTGGCTCAGAAACGCCTCGTAGTCGGCCGCATAGCCTTGCGTTTCCCCTCCCACCTGGATGAAAGTTCTGATCTTTGTAAGATCGGCCATGATTTGATCCACCATGGGGATGAATTCCTCATGGAACAACAGAACACGAGCGTCGGACAGGTCGATCAGATGCCGAACATCCTCCGGAAACAGCCTCGTCTTCACCGGAAAGAAGACCACGCCGATCTTGGCCAGGGCGTAATTCGCCTCCACCATGGCAGGGACGTTCTCGGAGATCATCGCAACCTTGTCCCCCTTCTGGAGCCCCATGGAAAGGAAGGCGTCCGCCAGGCGATTCACCCGCTCATTGAGCTGGGTCCAGGTGTATCGGATGTCCTCGTAGACCAGGGCCTCCCTGTCTGGGAAGCGCATTGCATTCCTCGAGACGATGTTCCCGATCGACATGATATCCCCCTTGTGCGGCTCGCGCCGCCGGTCACCCGATCCGGGCATCTGACATGAGAAGAGGATACACAAGGTTGCTGATGAGGTCGAGTGTGAGGAGAGAAAACGGCAGTTAGCTCTTAGCTTTTATATGAGTCACACCACTCGTCCCGGCTGAGGATCTGACGCAAGTCCTCGATCTGTTCTTTGCGTGGGGGTTCCAGGCCCTGCAGCGGATAGACCTTGCCCAGCTGGCTGTATTTCGACTCTCCGAACCGATGATAGGGCAGGAGCTCGTACTCGACCCGGCCGCCGGGGAGCCGATCCAGGAAGGCCGCAATGGCCCGGATATCCTCGGGTGAATCGTTGAAGTCCGGGACAACCGGCGTACGAACAGTCACGGGGAGTTCGGGAAAGGTCTCACGCAGCCTTCCAAGGTTTTCGAGAATTCGCTCGTTCCCTGCCCCGGCACCCTCCTCGTGTTTTCCACGGTCCAGGGCCTTCACGTCGAAGAAGACGTGGTTCACCAGCCGGCACGCCTGTTCGAGGTCCTCCCATCTGCAGAGCCCCGACGTCTCCAGTGCCGTGTCGATCCCACGGGCACGAGCCTTCTTGAAGAACTCCAGAACGAACTCCGTCTGGGCCAGAGGTTCCCCTCCACTCAACGTCACCCCGCCGCCGGACCGGGCATAGAAGCTGCTGTCCTCCTCCACGACCTTGATCAGCTCGTCTGCGCTCATCGATGTGCCGAGAAGCTCCAGGGCCTTCGAAGGGCAGACATCCACACACTTGCCACAGTCGGAGCACAACTCCCTCGAGATTTCGACCCTGCCGTCCTCGCCGCACCGAATCGCGTCGACCTCGCAGACCCCCCTGCATCGATCGCATCCCGATGTGCCGATGCATTTGTCCGGACGATAGGCAAGCTCTGGGGTGTACGCCTGTCCCTCAGGGTTGGCGCACCACTTACAGGTCAACGGGCAACCCTTGAGAAACACGAGGGTACGGATCCCTGAACCGTCGTGGAGGGAGAATTTCTGGATATTGAATATCAGGCCGCGGACCGATTCATCCTGTCCGGGCTGGTTCGTATTGTGTGTCTCTGGCATGTGTACACCCGATGTACGCTCGGGCGCGGGAGCGGGCGCGGGAGCGGGCGCGTTATCCTGAACGCATATTGAAGGCGGAAACCTCCGCAACCTAAAAGCTATGTGCCGTCCGGTGGATGATCTCGTCCTGAAGCGGGGACGATAGATCCACGAAGTAGGCACTGTAGCCGGCTACACGGACCAGCAGGTCCCGGTACTTCTCCGGATCCTCCTTCGCCGCAACCAATGTGTCCCGATTGACGATG
>JAQYVQ010000630.1 GCA_030145435.1 Syntrophobacteria bacterium
GTCCACGGCAAACCGGGACCGCCGCAGGATCTCGGCAAGGAACTTGGCCCGGAGCTCCCTGCGGTCGGCACGGGCGCCGCCACCGCGGAACCGGAAATTTACAAAGTTGTTCTCCGGGCTTTCGCCCACCAGGGCGTCCACCATGGTGTAATGATAGGCAAGCCGAAGATTCATGTTCATGTAGTCCCGTGCTGCGAGGAGGTAGTTCTGGTCGCCCAGTTTTCGCGTCCCTGCCCCGCTCCCCGCCATGGACGAGACCATCACAGAGGTGAATCCTTTGAGGCTCACTTGCTGCCTGCCCGCCCAGCTCATCTCCGGGTGCGACATCCCCCTCCAGACCGCCTGGAAGGGAACGGATGCGATCTGAGATGGAGTCACGGTCTTCATGGCCTGCTCCTCCTCGCCGAAGGCCCCCCCCAGATCCAGAACCATGATGTTCAGGGGAATCTCTGAATTCAGACGCTTCGCCTTCTGCTTGCGACGACCCGCGTGCCTGTCTCCGAGTTCGAACAGGGTTTCCACTGCCTTCTCGTGGACGAAACGGATCATGTCGTGGATCGATGAACAGCCCTCCGCCCGGAAGCGGGACGAGGCCGGGTCGGTGAGGTGCAGGGGAAAGACGTGCTTGCACAGGGGGTCTTTCTCCCAGGAGCTCTCCGGAACCCGCTCTCGTTGCACCTTCCTCTCGGGCAGGTCGGGCCAGGGACATCCCCGGTAAATACTCCGGTGCGTGGCATCGAGGCCGATCACTTCCTCGCCTTCCAGAGCGTTCAGGGCCCCCTCCAACCCGAAGAGGCTGGGCCCTCTCCACTCTCGCAGCAGCGCCGCGGCGTGACCCGCCGGGTTGCCTGTCTCCGAGATGCACCCGGCGAGCGAAGGCAGAAGGGTGGCGATTTCGGGTGTGGCCACGGGGACGACCAGGATCGCGCCCTCCGGAATCTTTCTGGGCAGGGTCGCACTTTCCACCCGAACCAGTGGCCCCGAACTCCTGCCCGCCTGAACCGGAATGCCTCCCTCCAGGATTGGCCTTTCAGCGAGGGGTGCTCGCGGGGAGACCTCGATCGTCTGCTCCTGGAGAAGTAGGGGGCGGGCCTGCACGACCCAGAGCTTGCCGGACGGGTCTATGACCCATTCGATGTCCAGGGGGGTCCCGAAAAGGTTTTCCAGGGCGTGACCGACTTCCCAGAGACCCTTCAGGTCTTTCTTGTTCAGGCTCGGGCGATTCGCCTCTTCCCGGGCCACCTGTTCGGCACGCAAGCCTCCCTGGGCATCGATGACGAGCCTGCGGGTCTTGGTCCGGATGTGCTCCTCGACCGTCTTGTCGGCACTCGACCTGGAAATGGAGAAGTGATCACCATCCATCCCGCCTGTAACGAGGTCCTGAGCCAGCCCCCACACGGACTGGATCAACATGGAATCCCTTTCCCTGTCGTTCGGATCCCGTGTATATAGGACGCCCGCACTTCCGGCCTCCACCAACGCGAGAAAGAGGACCGCCATGGGCGTGTCGATCTCCTGCAGGTGGAGTCCCCTTCGGTAGAGATAGGCTCGTGGCTGGAAACGGCTCTGGACGACCCTGCGGTAGGCGGACAACAATTCATGATCCTGTACGTTCAGGACGCTCTCGAACTGACCGGCGAAGCTGAAATGGCCGTCCTCACCCTCAGCGCTCGACCTCACGGCCCAACCGGCCTGTTCTTTCTCTTTTGCGGCGAGCTTGAAGATTTCCTGTTCGATTTTCCCCGGCATCCGGGCGTCGAGGATCTTCTTGCGGATCCTTTCAAGCCTGTGGTGGAGCAGATCCCTGTCCTGGATCGCCTCGAGTTCCTGAAGGAGGGGCAGAACAGCCTGGAACAAGCCCCCTTCGTGCATGAATCGCCAGTAAGCCTCGGTGGTGACCACGAATCCCGAGGGGACGCGGTCCGGCAGGACCTCCATAACCCGGCTCAGGTTGGCTGCCTTGTTTCCTGCCAGTCCGCTCGGCGCCTTTGAGACCTCGGCGAGGGGGAGTGCCATCCGAAGCAGGTGTTGGCCCGTAGCCACCACGGAAAGCTGGTGGCTCACCTCTCCGCGGATTCGGTCAAAGGCCCGGTACAGCCCCTTGAACCGATCCGGAGAGAGCACGTTCAGATCCTCTGCGAGCAGGAGGGTCTCGTCCACCGTCCGGCAGATCTTTTTCTGGATCGCCGGGCTCGTTGACAGATAGAAGCGAAGGTCTGCTTCTATCTCCGACATCTGCTCGAGAAGCAGGGTGTTGCGGTTCAGAAGGTTGCGCAGGCATTCGTAGACATGGCGGGCATCCTGCCCGGGCTTCTGAGCTGCATTACGCCTCTTGGAAAGGAAAGGCATGGGGAGTCCTCTATCCTTCCTGCCTTCTCTCAGCGAGGAGGGCCTCGGCAGCCCTCTCGATGATCACGCGCAGATCGTTCGGCTTGAAAGGCTTGGCAATGAAGTCGAAGGCCCCTTTTGCCAAGGCTTCCCGGGCAACTTCCACGGTCGCATATCCGGTGATGATAATGACCTTTGTGCGTCCGGACTGGGCCAGCACCTCCTCGAGAACCTGAATCCCGTCCACGTCGTCCATACGAA
The DNA here is from genome assembly GCA_030145435.1 of Syntrophobacteria bacterium. Taxonomy (GTDB): domain Bacteria; phylum Desulfobacterota; class DSWW01; order DSWW01; family DSWW01; genus S015-6. Next base: position 2,590 of record JAQYVQ010000630.1, read on the forward strand.
CGTCGGTGACCACGATGTCGAAGGATTTCTCCTTGAGCCTTTTCAACACGCCCGATCCATCGTCATAGACTTCTACGTTGTATCCGTTTTTCTCGAGTGCGGGCTTGAGACGCTTGCGCACGATCAGCTCGTCGTCCACTACAACGATTTCCAGAGGATTTTCCATGACTATGCCTCCCTTTGTGCCATGGCCGTCTGTTTGAGAAAGCCGACAATGCCTTCCTGTAAGTGCTTGCTCATTTCTTCCTGTGTGGTCTCGCTCCCGTGAGCGTTTATTCCGTGAGAGAGGAAATGGCCCAGCATGCGCACCCGCTCTTCTCCCTGTGCCCAGGAAAAGTGAGACGCCCAGTACATCCACCTCCCGGCAATGCCGCACCGGTAGGCGTGAAACGGTTCCTTTTCCGAGGAGAAGGGTTCGAGAACCCCTTGTTCGAACAGAGAGGGAAGAGGCGTTCCGTACAGGTAGATGAGATTCTCGCTGGGTTGCAGGGAAAGGGAGCACCAGAAGAGTTGAAGGGGAAGAGAAGAAGGGAGCCGGAGCAGCAGGAAGTCGGCGCCCGCGTAAAGATCGAGCAGGGCGGCCCTTTTCTCTGCCTTTTGCTTCCCCCTGTATTCCAGACGCAACCGACTCTTACCGTTTTCTTCCATTGGGCTCCGCATGCCTTGCATGAAAGTGCGCAGGGGCAACAGGGAAGATGCTTCGGTCCTATCAGAGGGTTCCGGGGCAAGACATAGCCTGAGCGCCTCCTCTGACTCCCTTGCACCACCCAGCACAAAGACCTGGACACGCAGTTCCCCGGTTTCTTCGTCACAGAGGTTCGCGAAGGGCGCGGGCGATACACTCGGGAGGTGTTGGGCGATCCATTGTGCCGCCATCAGATGTCCCCATCCGGCCCATTCCGTCAGGCTTTCGGGGGAGGCGTTTGCCGTCTCCCCCCGTGATTCGACGTCGGGGCCATAGGCCGGCAGACGTGTCAGGTCCTGGAACAGGGCCTGCAATGCCAGGGTCTCCCAGTCCAGCGCCTCTTCCTCAGGGGAACCGGTCTGTTGGTCCGGCTCTTTCTGAGCATCACGCAGGATCTTCTCCGACACGGAACGGAGCCTGTCGAGTTGATCGTAGACCTCGGCACGGTTCTCGTCAGAGAGCACCTGCATGTCATACAGGATCCGGCGAACCCCTTCGTACGCGCGGTCGAGCCGGGCCTCGATGTACTGACGGTCGAGGATGTACTCACCCGACTGCTTGTCCTTCAGGTCTGCAAACAGGTCGAGGATCTCCCCGTGTTGTTCCACGAGCCGGCGGAAGCGGATGATCTTCCGCTCGATCGCGATCGGTGAAGGCGATCTGCGCTGCGATGAACCCCATCGCCTCCAGATCCCCATGGCGTTCCTCCTCTTGGTCCTTCAACCGACCCCGGTCTTTTCCCCCTTCAGCGAGGGAACCACCAGGGTGCAGTCCAACTGATCCCGAATCCGCTCCAGCCAATGCGTTCGAACCGGCGTACGCCTACGGCGAAGAAACGTCTCATTGCCACCCCAGACCACGGCCTGGAATGGCTGGTGCTCTGCAAGGTACTTGAGCAGCTCGGAGGATGGATCCCCCTGCCGCACGGTGCCTACTGTCTCCAAGCCACAACCCCGGATCTCATCGATGCAGTCGTTCACCACGATCTCGGCCTGTTGGCGGGCCTCCCCCCCCTCGGAACCCACCTCCGGGGGAGTTGCCCCATTGGGAGGAGACGCCTCCCAGCGAATCAGCATGAGCAGATGGAGTGTTGCTCCCATCCTGCGGGCCAACTCCACCGAGTAGGTCGTGACCTCACTTCGTACCTTCGGGCTGTCCAGGAGAATCAGGATCTTCCTCGGCACGTCTTTGGGTCTCCCCGCCAAGCCCGCATATTGCACCGAGCCTTCCACCGCTCTCGCGACGAAGTCTCGTGCAATATGCGGGCGAGGCCTCCGGGTCGGCTGTCTGGTGTTGTATGTGCATATGTTCACCCGTGTTTCATTGGCAAGAAACGAGCCATAGCTGCACAGAAAGAGACAACCTATTGATCTTATTGAGCAAATGTGGATTACAGGCTCCGTTGATTCCCTCGAAACACCTGTCCTTGTGTGTTGCATTTTACTGCAGGAGTACTTCTGTAAGCCAGAATTCTTTTTCAAAACAGCTAGATAAGTATTTGTTGAAAGAAGGGGGCGGTGTGTTACAATATGCAACAGAAGAGGAGGCACTCCGGTCAAGCAGACCCGAACGTGAGGCAAGCGACATGGAAATCGAGGCGCACCCGCACAAGTGCAGGGTGCTCATCGTGGACGACGATGCGGTGGGGCTCAAGAACATGGCCAGGATCATGAAACGCAAGGGCCATGAGACCACGCTCGCATCCGGGGGAAGAGAGGCCCTGGCCAAGATCCGCCGGGATTGCTTCGACCTGATCCTCACGGACCTGGTGATGGACGAGGTGGACGGGATCGAGGTCCTGAGCGAGGCGAAGAGGAACTCCCCGGACACGGAGGTCATCATCCTGACCGGCTATGCAGCGGTCTCGTCCGCAATCGAGGCGATGAAGAAAGGGGCCTATCACTATCTTCAGAAGCCTCTCCACCTGGATGAGCTCGATTGTGTGGTCGGCAACGCGCTGGAAAAGATCCGGCTTCGGCACGAGGTCCGCCGCCTCGCCGCTGGAAAGGACAAGCCCTGGGGGGTCGAGCAGATCGTGGGGCAGAGCCCTGCCATCGTGGCATTGAAGAAGGTCATTCCCCAGGTGGCCTCCACAGATTCCAATATCCTGGTCACCGGCGAGTCCGGAACAGGCAAGGAACTGGTCGCCCGTGCGGTCCATCAGTTGAGCCCGAGGGCGGGAAAGCGCTTCCTGGCCATCAATTGCGGTTCTTTTACCGAAGACCTCCTTGCCAACGAACTGTTCGGGCACGAGAAGGAGGCCTACACAGGGGCTACATCGGCCAGGCCCGGTCTGCTCGAGAGCGCCGATGGGGGCACGATCTTCTTTGACGAGGTGGGAGACATGCCCCTGTCGATGCAGGCCAAGCTGCTCCGGGTGATCCAGGAGGGAGAGCTGATCCGGGTGGGGGGCGTTCGGCCGATCTCCGTCGATGTCCGGATCATCGGTGCCACGAACAAGGACTTGAAGAAGGCCATCCAGGGGGGCCAGTTTCGTCAGGACCTCTACTACCGCCTCAACGTGGTCCCCCTTCTTCTGCCGTCTCTTGCAGAGCGCAAGGAGGACGTTCCTCTCCTGGCCCACCATTTTCTCAAGAAGGTCGTCATGCGATCGAACAAGGAGTTGCTGGGATTCACCTCAGAGGCCCTGGAGTTGATGAGACGATACGATTATCCGGGGAATATCCGGGAGTTGGAGAACATCGTGGAAAGGTGCGCGGCCTTTGCGACCGGCGACAAGATCGGGGCCGAGGACCTGCCCCCGGATATCAAGGAGATGGAAGTCCTCTCCTTCCACAAGGAGGCCCATCCCTTCCGTACCCTGGAAGAAATCGAGAAAGAGTACATCCACTGGGTGATGGCAAAGGCCGGGAAGAACAAGTCCCAGGCAGCCCGGATCCTGGGGATCGACCGTGTTTCTTTGTACCGCAAGCTCAAGAAGTACGAGATCGTCGAAGAGTAGAAGCACAAGCGCA
>JAQYVQ010000052.1 GCA_030145435.1 Syntrophobacteria bacterium
AGAGTACCCTGCTGATGCTGCGATATCTACAAGCGACTTTTCTTGGGGGGGTTGAATCAAACAATAGATGTAACGTATACGGGAACAGGGAAGCAAAAGGATGCGATCGATGCACCCGGTGGTTTTATTGAGGCACGGCGAGAGCCTGTGGAACAAGTCCAACCGGTTCACCGGATGGACCGATGTGGGGCTCACTGAGTATGGGGTGGAGCAGGCTCGCCAGGCGGGACGCATCCTCCTGGCAGAGGGGTACACGTTTGATACGGCCTACACGTCCGTCCTCAAGCGGGCGATCCGGACCCTGTGGCTGGCCTTGGAGGAGATGGACCGGATGTGGATCCCTGTCCACCGATCGTGGCGGTTGAACGAACGCCACTACGGATCGCTGCAAGGGCTCAACAAGGCAGAAACAGCGGCCGAATACGGTGAACCCCAGGTGAAGATGTGGCGCCGAAGCTATGACACGGCTCCCCCGCCCCTGGACAAGGCGGACGAGCGATATCCCGGGAACGACCCGCGCTATCAAGGCCTGGCCGAGTCGGAATTGCCCGTGACCGAATGCTTGAAAGACACGGTCGAACGCTTCCTGCCCTACTGGCACGAGACGATCGAACCGGAGATTCGATCCGGCAGGAAGGTCTTCATCGTCGCCCACGGAAACAGCCTCCGGGCCCTGGTGAAATACCTGGATCAGGTCTCGGACGAGGAAATCGTGGAGCTCAACATCCCTACCGGCATCCCCCTGGTCTATGAGTTGGACAACGACCTCAAACCGATCCGGCACCGCTACCTGGGCGACCAGGCGGAGATAGAAAAGGCCATGCACGCGGTCGCCGGCCAGGGGAAGAATAAAACCTAACGGATCGAACGGCAACAGGAAGAGGAGGTTCTGCACATGTTCAAGTTCAGCGTTGTCCCTTTTGACCCGAAACGATCGCTAAAGACCGCTGTGATTTTTGCCCAAGAGAAGGCCCGCCTTCTTCCCGAGGCGAAATCGATGGACCGGATCCACAAGGGAGTCGTCGTAAAGGCACTGAAGAACAGCCGGTTTCAAGGGGGGCCCGGTGAGGTGTTCACCGTGGCCGGCCTGTCCGGTGGGGAGAGGCGCGTCCTGGTCTGCGGCCTCGGCAAGCTCGAGGAGATGAAGGAGAACGATTGGCGAATGCGGGGCCTGGACATTGGAAAACGGATCGACGAACTCGGCCTCGCCGAGGCAACGATCTGTCTGGGATCTCAATGCGGAGAAGCGAGTACAGGGAAGGCTGCAGAAGCGCTGCTCGAGGGGCTGCACCTGGCACTCTACCGTTTCGACCGATTCAAGACCGAGCAGAAACCGCATCAAGAGGCAAGGTTTCGAAGGGTCTCCGTGGCGGTGGACCGTGATGCTGTTTCCGGGGTAAGACAGGGCCTCTCCGGTCTGGAGGGCCTCATGGCCGGCTCGGACCTGACCCGGGAACTCGTCAACCTGCCGCCGAACATCGCGCTGCCTCAGTACATGGCGGACGAGGCGAACCGGCTGGCCGATCTCGGCATCCGGGTGGAAGTGCTGGACGAGACGCGATTGAAGAGACTCGGGATGAACCTGATCCTCACGGTGGGTGCCGGCGCAACGAAAGATCAACAGCCCCGGTTGATCGTGATGAAGTACCAGGGCGCGGCAAAAGACGTGCCCTTCCGGGCCATCGTGGGAAAGGGCGTGATGTTCGATACCGGTGGATACAATTTGAAGCCCACCGGTTCGATGGAGGCGATGAAGTGTGACATGGCGGGCGCCGGTGCGGTCATGGGCCTGATGAAGGCCCTGGCACTCCGCAAGAGTCGGGTAAACGTGATCGGCGCCTGCGGCTGCGCGGTCAACGTCGTGTCCGACAAGGCCTATCTGCCCAGCGCGATCCTCACGAGCTACAAGGGGTTGACCGTCGAGATCGGCAACACCGACGCGGAAGGCCGGCTGGTGTTGGCGGATTCCATCGCCTACGTGATCGACAAGGAGAAGCCGCGCGACCTGATCGACCTGGCAACGCTTACCGGTGCATGCATGGTCGCCCTGGGGGGCCAGTACGCCGGCCTTTTCAGTACCGATGACGGAATGGCGGAGGCCTTGCTCGCCTCCGGCAAACGAACCGGCGAAAAGCTCTGGCGCATGCCCGTGGACGACGCATACGCAGCCAAGCCCCTACTGGCAGACGTGAACAACAACGGCAATCGTTACGGCGGCGCATCGACCGGAGCGGTGTTCCTGAAGAAGTTCGCCGGAGAAACGCCCTGGGCTCACCTGGACATCGCCGGAGTGGCCCTGAGCGAGAAGATCCCCGAGCCCTTCCTTCAGGTCAAGGGCGCCACCGGCTTCGGCGTGCGCTTATTGGTGGATTATTTGGAGAACAGCAGCGACGGCGAGAGGTGAACGGGATGCGTGGAGGGGTGAGGGGACATAACCGGGAAATGGACGGGTACTTTCTTAATCCGGCCTGT
>JAQYVQ010000089.1 GCA_030145435.1 Syntrophobacteria bacterium
GGCGCGACCGGTCTGGCCGCAGGCATGCTCGAGGGACGGACCCTCATCAACCTGGACTCTGAGGACGAGCATACGATCTACATCGGATGCGCAGGGGGCCAGGACACGGTGCTCGCCCTGCCCCTCGACACGGAGGCAGTCCCGGCGGCCCTCAAGGCCGCATCCATCCGGGTGGGCGGCCTGCAAGGCGGGCACTCGGGCCTGGAGATCGACCGGGGCAGGGGGAACGCGATCAAGCTCCTCGCCCGCTTTCTTGCCAAGAAGGCCTCCCTCCTGCAGGTACGTGTCGCCCATATCGACGGCGGGAGCAAGCGGAACGCGATTCCGCGGGAGTGTGATGCAGTCGTGTGTTTACCCCAGGCCAACCTGGAGGCCTTGAAGAAGGCGGCCCGGGAGTTCGAGGGGGTCTGCAAAGAGGAATACGGCATTCAGGATCCGGGGGTCTCCGTGCGGGTCGCGGAAGAGGGCTTCGAGGCGCCCGACGGCCTGCTCCGCCCGGAGCTGCAGGACCGCCTCCTCGACCTCCTCGTCTGCCTGCCACACGGCGTGATCACGATGAGCCCCCACATCCCCGGCCTGGTCCAGACGTCGACCAACCTGGCCGTGATCACCTCGGACGAGGGAGCGATCGTGATATCCACGAGCCAGCGCAGTTCTGTGGCCACGGAACTGGTGACGGCCTCGGACACGGTCGCTGCGGCAGGGAGGCTGACCGGGGCCCACATTCATCACGGGGAAGGGTACCCGGGGTGGAAGCCCAACCCCGATTCTCCGGTCCTCGGGAAAGCAAAGGCGGTCTACCCATCCCTTTTCGGCAAGGAGCCGAACGTGACGGCGATCCACGCCGGGCTGGAGTGCGGGATCATCGGGGACCGGTTCCCCGGGATGGACATGATCTCCTTCGGGCCCACGATCACCGGGGCCCACTCACCAGACGAGCGAGTGGATGTCGCGTCCGTGAAGCGGTTCTGGGAGCTGTTGGTTGCAATGCTGGAAAGAGCGGAAGGGAGTTGATGAACAATGGGCTTTGACTTCGCACAGATTGACGGCATCCTGAACGCCCGATCGATCGCCATCGTCGGCGCATCGAACAACCCCTTGAAGTTCGGCGGCATGCTGACCGCCTCTCAGCTCGCGATGGGCTTTGCCGGTCCGGTCTACCTGGTGAACCCGAACGAGGAGGAGATCCTGGGCCACAAGGCCTATCCTGACCTCCTTTCCCTTCCCGAGCCACCCGATCTGGTCTACATCGTGATCCCAGCCGATCGATCCCTGGAGGTTCTCGAGCAATGCGGCCAGCGGGGCGTAAAGGGGGTCGTCATGATCCCTGCCGGGTTCCGGGAGGCGGGCGAGGAGGGAGCGGCCCTCGAGCAAGAGGTGCTGCGACTGGCCGGGGAGGGCGGGTTCCGGATCATCGGGCCCAACTGTTTCGGTATCTACAATCCACGGAATCGCCTCACGCTGCTGCCGGGATATGATTTCTCGACTTCGCCCGGCGATGTCGCTTTCCTTTCTCAAAGCGGTGGGCTCTCATCCCATGTCGCACGCCTGGGCCAGAGCCTTGGCATCCATTTCAGTGCGATCGTAAGCTATGGAAACGGGGTCGACATCGACGCTGCCGATCTGCTCCGCTATTTCGCCCGCGATCCCCAGACCGGCGTCATTGGCGCCTACCTGGAGGGCGTAAGGAACGGCAGGGCCTTCCTGGACGCATTAAAGGAAGCGGCGTCCCAAAAGCCGGTGGTGCTCTGGAAAGTCGGCAAGGCCGCGTCCTCCCAGCAGGCGGTGATGTCCCACACCGGCTCGCTTGCCGGGTCTGTCGAGATATGGGAGGCAGCCTTTCGCCAGACCCGCGTAATCCAGGCCTCGGGGATCGACGAGGTGTGTGACGTCTTGCTGGCCCTCCGTCACCTCGGCTGGAGGCCGGGCAGGCGCATCCTCGTATCGGGCGGCGGAGGCGGCTTGGGGACCAACGCGGCCGACCTTGCCGGGCTGGCCGGCCTGGACATCCCTCCCCTGAACGAGGGAACCGACCGCAAGCTTACCGAAATCCTGGGCAGGGCCGGGGCCGTGGTCTCGAACCCCCTGGACATCGGCACACCCCTGCTCCCCCTGCCCATGTTCGAGGCCACCATGCGGGAAGCGGCAGCCAATCCGAACACGGATGTGCTCATCTTCGACCTGGCCATGAACTTTGCCATGCGCATGGCAGGGGAAGAGGGCCTGTATCAAGTCGCCGACGTCCTGACTCGGGTTCGCGAGGAGTCCGGAAAGCCGGTCGTGATGGTCCTCTACTCCCGGGCGTGTGACCCGGATGACCTGGAACCGGAGCGGGTCCTTCGTAACATGCGATCCAAGCTCCTGGAGAAGGGCGTTGCGGTCTTCCCGTCGATGCGCCGCGCCATCCGCGCCATCGCCCTGGTAAACTGACGTAAACGGAAGGGCTACGCACACAAA
>JAQYVQ010000167.1 GCA_030145435.1 Syntrophobacteria bacterium
GCTCATGGCGTCCGGAATGGGATAAGGGGCCCCGGTCAACGGGTTTGCCTGCTTGGGCGCAAGCGGACTGGGGGCGATGACCCTATTCGCAGGGTTCACTTCCGGCCAGGCCATACGGCCGCAGTGAAACATCTGCATGATGGAGAGGGCCCCCTCCTTGCGGATCGCCTCCACGACGGGCTTCCAGGCTTCGATCTGCCGCTGAGTGAGCATACGGGCCTGCCCCGGATAGCCCTGTGCGCTCTCATTGTCCGTCACAATGGCTTCCGTGTAGACGAGGGCGGCTCCGTTCTTTGCCCGGCGCACGAGAAAGTCGAGCACGTCCTGACGTGGGATGCTTTCGCCAGGGGACGACATGCGTGTCATGGGCGCCACGCCGATACGGTTCTTGAGCCTGAAATCCTTCAGTTGAAATGGGGGAAAAAGACGGTCTTCTGACATGATCGGTCTCCTTGCGGTCCTGAAAATGTGTCATTCTGTGATGTTAGATGCAGGGGCGTCCGAAGTGTATTCAATGCCGGCCCTGTCCCTTTGCCATTTGGGACTCGAAGCGGTTAAGATCGATGTCCAACTGGGGTGGGGTGCGAGGGTATCTGGCCCGACAGAACCGGGGACAGCCGCCGATCTGGTTTCAAGAGCAGGGTGTGTCCGGCAAGAGCTCGATTGGCTCGGTATTGGTCTGGGTTCCCTCGGAGATTTGCGCAGGGCGACTTTGTAGGGGGAGGGAGAGACGGAGCCCAAGCAAATCGGAGAGGGAACCCAGGCCAATACCGACCTACTGATAACTCCGGACGCAGAAGGAGGTGAATACAGTGGCGGGACCCCTCGAAGGAACCAAGGTGTTGAGTTTCGGCAGGATGCTCTCCGGTCCCTATGCGACGATGCTCCTCGCCGATCTCGGCGCAGAGGTCGTGAAGATAGAGGCCCCGAAGATCGGCGATCTGGCCCGTTTTGCCAGCCCCTTCATCGAGAAGGTGAGCTCGTACTTCCTCAGCATCAACCGGGGCAAGAAGAGCATTACCCTTGACCTCAAGCGCGAGGGAGCCAAGAAGGTGGTGTTCGATCTTGCCAAGGGTGCGGACATCCTGCTGGAGAACTTCCGGCCAGGTGCCATGGAACGACTGGGTCTCGGTTATGACGCAATCCGAGACATCAATCCTCGAATCATCTACGCGTCCCTGTCCGGTTTCGGCCAGGAGGGCCCATATGCACTGCGACCCGCCTTTGACATGATCGCCCAGGGGATGGGGGGCGTGATGAGCATTACCGGGGAGGCGGGAAGGCCGCCGGCTCGTCTGGGGTACTCGATGGGGGACATCGGTGCTTCTCTGTTCACGTGCATCTCCATCCTGGCCGCCCTTCACGAGCGGGACAAGAGCGGGCAGGGGCAGCATATCGACGTGGCCATGCTGGATTCCCAGGTGGCCCTCTGCGAGAACGCCTGTGCCCGGTACTTTGCCACCGGCGAGATTCCAGGCCCTCTCGGCTCGCGGCACCCGTTGTTCACGCCCTTTCAGGCCTTCCCGACAAAGGACGGATACGTGGTCGTGGTCGCACAGTTGCCCGACGACTGGAAGCGGTTCTGCGAAGCGGCCGGAAGGGAAGAGTGGGTAACGGACGAGAAGTACGCTTCCATGGAGGCGAGGCTGGAAAACTATGACGAGTTCATCGAAGAGATGAATGCGTTGATGCGAACACGAACCACCGAGGCGTGGATCGCCCTGCTCGACGCTCACCGCGTGATGTGCGGGCCGGTCAACAACATCGAGCAGGTCGTCAAGGACCCCCACATCAACGACAGGGGGATGTTCGTCGATGTGGAGCACTCGACGCAGGGCAGCCTGAAGGTGGTCGGGACGCCGATGAAGTTCTCCAGGACCCCCTGCCGCATCGAGAAGGCGAGCCCGGAACTGGGGGAACACACCGAAGAGGTTCTCTCCGCCTGGGCAAGCCTCTCGAGGGAGGAAATCGAGGAACTCAGGGAATCCGGGGTCATCTGATGGAAAGAACGAAATGCTTGCCATCAGGCTTTGAGTATACTAGGTTGTTGCAAATCATAAGAGCTCATTTTTTCCTACTTAACGAGGAGGAATAGAAATGAGGAAACTTTTTTTTGTATCTGCAATGGCATTTCTGTTTGTCTCCGCTTCGATCAGTTACGCAGGATTCAATGTCCTGAAGAAGGTGCAGGACAATATCGAAAGAAGACTGGACAATGAAATCGACAAATCTATCGATGAGAGCCTGGATGAGACGGAGAAGACTATCAAGGGCGAAGGCGACGAGGGCGCAGGGGAAAGCTCCGGGTCCCAGACGCAATCAACAGAGAAGAAGGGGAAGATAGAAAGCAGTTCATCCTCCGGGACGAGCCAACAGAACCTGAAAGCATGGTCAAAGTATGATTTCGTCCCGGGCGACGAAATCATCTTCGTGGACGATCTGGCGGGTGAAGAAAACGGCGAATTCCCCTCCCGATGGGATCTCTACAGGGGCAACGTTGAGATTGCTGTGTACGGGGGAGAGAATGTAATCAATTTTGCCACCGTGCAGCCCTGTGACATTGTTCCTTTGATGACAAAGAAAGGTGACTATTTGCCGGAGAAGTTCACCCTCGAATTTGATGCGTACTTCAGCGAGTTCTGTACAACCTATTGGGTCAAATTCTCGGACGTGGTCAATCAGAAACCTCCCAAGACCCTTCCCGTTGTCAATATTAAGGCGAAATACGTCAGCGTTGAAGGCTTCGGCGGCACCGATCTGACAGAAAGGGATTATCCCTTCTGGGAACACATAGCGATATCTTTCAATACGAGAGCCCTGAAGGTGTACTTTGGAGAACAGCGAGTCATGAACATCCCGAATCTTCGTGCCGAACCGATGGGATTGACCCTCGCGAGCCGTCAGTGCCACCAGGGCAAGCAGGCCTTGGTCAAGAATATCCGGATAGCGAAGGGAAGCAAGAAGCTTTACGACCGAATCGTGGAGGACGGCAAGTTTGTTACCCGCGGCATCTTGTTCGATGTGAACAAGGCAACCATAAAGCCGGAGTCCATGGGTGTCATCAATGAAATCGTGAAGATGATGAAGGCACATGAAGATCTGAACTTGCGCATCGAAGGCCATACGGACAGCGATGGAGAGAAGAGCTTCAATCAGGACCTGTCGGGAAAGCGAGCCGCAGCCGTAAAGGACGTATTGGTTGAATCAGGCATTGCGTCTTCACGCCTCAAAACAAAAGGTTATGGAGAGAGCAAGCCTGTAAATGACAATTCAACTCCAGAGGGAAAGGCGAATAACCGAAGAGTTGA
>JAQYVQ010000178.1 GCA_030145435.1 Syntrophobacteria bacterium
TTTGTGTCGTCTTTCTGTTTGTTGATGGAGGAGATCTCTCCGGCCAGGAGAAAATCCGCGCCCACCTGCTTGCCGACGGGCTTGCGGGTTTGCGGATCCACGTACCCGGATTCCCGCTGGTATTCGAGCTCGTCCAGGACCTCCTGACGAATTTCGGCCGCGGTGAACTCCACCTTTCCCGAGTTGATGAGGGTCGTACGGATCTTGTCCGTGATCGCCTTGGTGTCGATGTGCTCGTTCGTCTTGTTCTTAACCGTGGCGACCTGGAGGACCGGACGGTTTCTCTCCTGGATGACGGGCGCGGAGAGGAGGGACTGCACCATCTTCTCGGCGATCGACTGCAGGTCCGTGGACCCGAAGTCTACGGTCAAGGTTTCCACCGCGGTCGGGTCTCCGTACTGGACCTTGGTGCCGCAGGCGCTTAGCGAGACGGCCAGAACGACGATCGTAAGAAGGAACCATTTCGTGCCGGGTTTCATCGGAATGTTCTCCTTTCTATTCTTATTCGAGGGCAGTGGGTCCGAAAACCTCCGGGCGCTGCCGCTGCTACTCTTCGACCGGGTTGGGCGCGCGGATCATGACCTTGAACCCGTTGGCGCTCGGTCTCGGGCAGATGGCCCGGATCCACTTGGACTCTCTCCCGTAGAGAAGGTCCGGGGACCAGTGGACGATGTTCGACTCCACAGGGAAGCCCGTTTCGTCGTACCATTCGAACCGGTACTCGAAATCGACCGTGTATTTTCTCCGGTTCTGCACGATTGCGAGCCCTTCCAGGAAGTCCCCCACAAACCTCGCCTTGATGTCCAGGACCTGGATCTCCTTGGCCAGAGGGCTGTCCTTGATGATGTAGTCCTTTTCCAGCACCTGGCCGTCTTCCCCCTCCCAGATCTCGCCGACGCCCACATTGGACGTCGTTATGGGGGAACAGGCCAGGGGGATGGTTCCGATCAGGGCCAGGAGGATCAGAAAGGCCCCTGTCAGGTGTGTCCTCGGTCTGGTTCTCATCGTCATCCCCTCCCTGGGTTGTCCGTGATTTGCTCTGGCGTTTGTTATTCTACCCTGTCTACACCACTCGGGCCAAGCTGGAAAACGTTGAAGCCGATCAGATCCCACGGCCCGGTCCGTGCGCTGACAAAGATCGTCTCCCCGGGCCGCACGTCCAGGACGAATTCCTTCTCCTGCACTCTGCCCCCCGTGTCGCCGTGAAGGGCGAAGACGAGCTCGTGTCTACCCGCCGGCAGGAAGACCCGGGCCACCTGCATATTCTGGGGCAGAGTCTGCCAGCACCGGAGATCGGCCTGTTCGGTGATCACGTTGTAGAGGTTTGCCACCATGTCTGCTGCCCAGCCACCCTGATCCCTCGCTGTCTTCACCATGGCGCCCTTGACCGCCGACCGGAACACCTGTTTCAGGGCGAGGGTGGTCATCCGGTCGTCCAGATTCCGTATGGCGATCGCCTCCAGATCCGTCAAGACGAAGGTCCTTCCGTACAAATGGCCCTGGCGGTCGTAGAGTGCGCCATAGCGCACCGGGTTCGGCACGGGTTCGTACTTCGGGAAGGCCATGGGGACGATCCCTACGTCGGGGATCGGGATCGAGATTTTGATCTGCGTCTTCCGGGGGGCCATTCCGGAACCGAAGAAGATGATCACTTCGCCTTCCCGCCTTTCATTCCACATGCGGGGTTGTTTCCCGAGCCTTTTCACGTTCTCCTTCAGCTCATCCGAGAGCCCGGAGCGCATGGCCATCCGGAGGAGGTCGTTTTCCACATACGGGACCCCGGGCCGTAGGTCCTGCACCTTCTTCAGGTCGATATAGGCATCGTTGTACTCCCGGTTCAACTCGTAGACGATTGCGGACAGGTAGTACGCAAAGGCGTCTTCATACAGATTCTTTGCCCTTCGGACGATCTCCTTCTGGTCCTGGTAGTGGACATCCACCGCCCGGAAGACCCCGCGGGACGAAATGCCCCTTCTTTTGGCCTCGTCTTGGACGCGCTCGTACTCCTCTTGACGCATCCTCTCGTTTTCCTTCTGCCGAGCGAAGCTCCTGCGTATCTCCACCCGTGCCCCTTCGTAGTCGTGCAGAAAGAGGTAGTTCGAGGCCTTGAAGGTATGGACGAGCACCTTCTCGAAGGGTTCGCCGCTGTAAGGCAGGGTCTTCTCGTTGAGGAATATGCTTCCCACCTGAGCCGTTCCCTTGGACAGGCTCACGACGGCCTTCTCCTCGTGGTGCCGGATGACCTCTTCGGCCTCGCTGAATTCGGCATTGCTCGCCTCGAGATGGCCCTGGGTATGGAGGATCATCCCCCCCTCCAGGAGATAAGCGAGCCGGTTCAGGCCCTTCTTCGAATGCTTGTCCGCTTGCTCGAACGCCTCCTCCGAACTGCCGTCCTCGAAGTCGCTGATGAGATCCTGTGTCTCGACCGGGTAGTGGGTCAGCGTCGAGCAGGCCACGAGGATCAGAGGGAGAAGACAGACGAGCCTGGCGAAGGACGGGCAACCGGCTCCAGTCCGCATATTGCACGAAGCCTTCGGCTGCGAGCGGCGTAAGCACGGAATCTTCGTGAAGGGACGAAATTGGGGACAGCCCCTGCTGTCCCCAATTTCGTCCGAGTTGATTCTTGAGGCTCGGACCTGGATGTACTTCAGTACTATCCGACCCCGACCCTCAAGAATCAACTTCGCCCTCCGGGCCCGAACCTTCCGCACTTCCACCGCTCTCGCTACGAAGTTTCGTGCAACATGCGGGCTAGGGCGGTTCCTCATGTCATGTTGCCTTGGCTGGTTAACGGCCCTGGAGCGCAGACGCAGTCCGGGCGCGCCGTTGCGCTCTTACGTTGAAACTGTATCACACCTTAGGAGGCCGTCGGCTGGAAGTCAATGAGAGGGGTGATTTATCGATGGAAAACAGCTATGTTATGTGTATGGAAGTAACGTAGACATTCACCGCGACGGGGAGTCCTGATTCATGGAGAATACTTCTTTGTTCGCAGCATTCACGGCCGGGTTGCTCTCTTTCCTTTCGCCCTGCATCCTGCCGTTGATTCCTGCGTATTTGAGCTTCATCTCGGGCGTATCTTTGAGCGAGATGCGCAAAGAGGAATCCGACGAGAAATCCTCCGTAAAGGTCTTGTCCAACGCATTGTTCTTCGTGATGGGCTTCTCCTTTGTCTTCGTAGCCCTGGGTGCGTCGGCCACGTTCCTCGGCAATTTCTTCATCGCCGAACTCGGTATACTTCGGAGGGTTGCCGGAGTCCTGGTGATTCTGCTCGGGTTGCTCGTGCTGGGCGTGTTCCGGGTCGGGTTCCTGGACCAGGAGAAGCGATACCACCAGAGGACGAAGTCCTTCGGCCTGTTCGGGTCCTTCCTGGTCGGTATGGCCTTTGCCTTTGGCTGGACGCCGTGCATCGGCCCGATCCTGGCTGCGATTCTGTTTGTTGCGAGCACGAAAGAGACGGTTGCCCAGGGAATCGGACTCCTGGCTGTCTACTCGGCCGGACTGGGCATTCCCTTTCTGCTGGCTGCCCTGGCGGTCGATCGGTTCCTGAAGGTCTCCTCGTGGATCAGAAGGCACTTCCAGGCAATCAAGATAACGAGCGGATTGTTGTTGATTGCGGTCGGCATCTTGATGTTGACGGACGATCTGACCCGGATCACCGAGTCTTTGATGAAACTCATGAGCGTTGTGGGGGGGCCGCCTTCCTGAGGGCCTCGGGGCAATGGTTGACAAGAACCCCGGATCCTTTCTACCTTGATCAGGTCCAAGGAACGAGGTCATTTCAGGGCAGTGCGTCTCAAGTAAAGGGGCTTTGACGTGAGCAGGACTCGAGTGGTGGTGACCGGAATAGGTTTGGTTACGCCCCTGGGCATCGGGGTGGATCGCAACTGGGAATCCCTCTGCAAGGGCCGGTCAGGGATACGGAAGATCGACCGGTTCAAAGTATCGGACCTCGCCTCTCAGATTGCGGGCCTGGTTCCTGATTTCGATCCCGAGCAGTTCATGGACAAGAAGGAGGTCCGCAGGAACGATCCGTTCGTGCACTTTGGAATGGCGGCCAGCGAACTCGCGGTGGCGGACGCCGGCCCATTCATCCGAAACGGCAATGCGGGCCGTGTGGGTGTCGTGTTCGGCACGGGCTTCGGCGGCCTGCAGACCTGCGAGCAGGCCTATCACGTGCTGGAGAAGAAGGGCCCGGGAAGGATGTCCCCCTTTTACGTGCCCATGATCATCCCGAACCTTGCTCCCGGGCAGATTGCCATCCGTTTCGGTGCAAAGGGGCCGAACCTTTGCTTCTCCACGGCCTGCAGTGCGAGTACGCACAGCCTCGGTCATGCCTACCGACTGATCCACCATGGGGAAGCGGACGCCGTGATTGCAGGGGGTGCGGAGGCCGCGGTCACACGTCTCGGGATCAGTGCCTTTGCCGCCATGCGAGCCCTTTCACGTCGGAACGATGATCCGGAGGCAGCGTGCCGCCCCTTTGAAAGAGATCGTGACGGGTTCGTCATGGGTGAAGGGGCCGGCGCCCTGATCCTGGAGGAGCAAGGGCATGCGGTGAAGAGGGGTGCACGTATCCATGGCGAGATCATAGGCTACGGCCAGAACGGGGATGCCCACCACATCACCGCTCCGTCCCCGGACGGGGAGGGCGCGGCCGAGTGCATGCGTGCCGCCTTGAGAGATGCACGGATCGAGCCCGCGGCCGTGGAATACATGAACGCCCACGGAACCGGGACCACCTTCAACGACCTCGTGGAGACCCGGGCTGTGAAGAATGTGTTCGGCGCCCATGCGGGGAACATGTTCGTCAGTTCGACCAAGTCGATGACAGGCCACCTCCTGGGCGCCGTGGGCGCCATAGAGGCGATCTTCACCCTCCTCGCTCTGCAGCATGGCATCCTGCCCCCAACGATCAACTACGAAAACCCGGACCCGGAATGCGACCTGGACTACGTGCCTAACCAGGCGAGAGAGGCACCCATCAGGATAGCGATGTCGAATTCCTTCGGGTTTGGGGGTACGAACGGGTCGATTGTGTTCAAGAAATACACTGAGGAGCCGGACGATTGAAGTATGTGCTCGTGGTGGGTGATGGGATGGCGGACGAGCCTCTGGAGGAACTGGGAGGCCGAACTCCGTTGGAGGCGAGCCGCACCCCCAATATGGATTTCTTCGCGCGGAATGGGCAGGTGGGGCTGGTGCGAACGATACCGGAGGGAATGCCCCCGGGTAGTGACGTGGCCAACATGTCCTTGATGGGCTACTCGCCCCAAACCTACTACACGGGCAGGGCGCCGCTGGAGGCGGCGAGCATGGGCCTGGACCTCGGCCCTGACGATGTCGCATTCCGCTGCAACTTGGTGACCCTGGAGGAACGCCGTGAAGGCCTCTTCATGGCGGACTACAGTGGGGGCAGTATTTCCACGGAGCGGGCAAGGGCATACATTCAGGTCCTTAACGATAGGCTCGCCGGGCCTGCCTTCGAGTTCCATCCGGGCGTCTCCTACCGGCACATACTCCTCTGGAGGGAAGGTCGGAAGGAGTTTGAGGGGCTCGAGACCACCCCCCCACATGACATCCTCGGGCAGCCTGTGGATTCCCACTTACCGTGCGGGCCCGGCAGCCGGAAGCTAAAGGAAATGACGGATGAGGCCCGCGGTGTGTTGCTCGCGCACCTGTCGTCCCGGGGTGAGACCGGTTCGGCAGGGCAGGCCAATGCCATATGGCTGTGGGGAGAAGGCCACAAACCGCAGCTGCCCTTGCTCCAGGAGCGATTCGGGGTGCGGGGGGTCGCGGTGTCCGCTGTTGACCTGATCAAGGGGCTGGGGCGGTGCGCCGGGCTGGAGACGATCGATGTGCCGGGAGCGACAGGAGATCTGGAGACCAACTACCAGGGAAAGGCCTACACGGTGCTGAAGGCCCTGGGAGAATTCGATTTCGCCTTTCTCCACGTGGAGGCCCCGGATGAGGCGAGCCACCGGGGAAACCTGCAGGAGAAGATCGACGCGATCGAGAGGTTCGACGAAGAGGTGCTGGGTGTGCTCAGGAAGGGGCTCGCCAAGAAGAAGATCCAGTACCGGCTCCTGGTCCTGCCGGACCACCTGACGCCCCTTAGGATCCGCACGCATGCGGACACGCCGGTTCCGTTCCTCCTGTATCCGGAAGGGCCGGGTTCCGGTGCCTCGTACAGTGAAAAGGAGGCAGAGCGCAGCGGAATCCTGATCGAAGATGGAAGCAGGATGCTGGACGTTCTCTTCCAAAAAGAATGAAAGTTGGGCCCTCTTGGGGCGAAGGCCCCAAATATCATACGGAAAACTATTTTCGAAAAAGGGAAAGGAATTTCCCAAACCGAACCGACCGACCGTTCTCTTTCGCCTCCTTCAAGTAGCCCCGGACGAACCCTTCTCCCTCAACGCCAGGATCGCTGTGCGACCCTCGGGACAGCAAGCCGTGGGGATGAAAGCATAAATCGAGGCGACCCCCCCGTCGTCAAGGAGTTGCCGGCCTGCGCTCGAAGGGCGAAAAGGGCCGATGGATGCCTCCTAGGCAAGGGAATTGCAGAGCGCTGCGGGTGCCCTGATTGCCTTAGGAGGGGGTTGTGATTACTGTTTGCTCGAGATGTAAGCATAGGATCAACGAAACCGTTGACAAAGGTTCCGAGAAGAAGGTTAGCCACGGGATTTGCGCCCGATGTCTGGCCATCCTGGAAAATGAGATCCGGGAAAGCGCCAAGGCGACGGAAAATGGGCCGAAACCCGAGGTGACCCCTCTCCACGCCGAAGACCCATAGGTCTGTTATCTCTGCTCCGCCCCCTTGTCCATCCGATTTCGTCCTCGTCCGATTCGGCCATGCGTCCGTGCCCGTGCCCGAAAATAGCTATTAGCCGTTAGCTCTTAGCTTTTAGCTCCTCGCCACCCTCCCCACAAAATGCCGGCCATGGGGCGGCTGGGTGGGCTGACAGCTAACAGCTAACAGCGAAAAGCTAATCGCCAACAGCCAATCCCCCACAACTCCCTCTACCTCTTCGCCTCTCGCCTTTTGGTTGTACGCTGGTAGAATGGCTGGACGAGCGTTCTTCTGTTGCATGCCATGAGGAGAGACCATGAAAGAAGCCATGTTCTACGAACCTTCTCCAGGGGGCACGGTGGCATGCCGTCTCTGCCCGCACCAGTGTCGGATCAAGGAGGGGAAACGGGGGGCGTGCGGGGTGCGGGAGAATCAGGGGGGTCGTCTCCTTACGCTCGTGCATTCAAAGGTCGTGGCTGCCAACGTCGACCCGATCGAGAAGAAGCCGCTGTTCCACTTCCATCCGGGGACCCTTTCTTTCTCGGTGGCAACTGTCGGCTGCAACATGCACTGCCTCCACTGCCAGAACGCGGAGATCTCCCAGATGCCCTTCGATCGGGGGAAGATTGAAGGGAGGGCTCTTGCGCCGGAGGAGGTCGTGTCGGGGGCCCTGGCGGGAAACTGCCGGAGCATTTCCTTCACGTACACGGAGCCCACTGTTTACTTCGAGTACGCCTACGATACGGCACGGAAAGCGGCAGAGGCGGGCCTGGAGAACGTGTTCGTGACCAACGGCTACATCGAAGCCGGCCCCCTGGAGGCGATACAGCCATGGCTTCATGGTGCGAACGTCGACTTGAAGTCCTTTCGCGACTCCTTTTACCGGAGGGTTTGCAGGGCAAGGCTGGCGCCCGTGCTGGACACGTTGAAGCAGATGCGGTCCCTGGGAATCTGGCTCGAGGTGACTACGCTGCTGATCCCCGGACGGAACGACGAAGAGGAGGAACTCAGGGACATCGCGCGGTTTCTCCGTGACCTGGGGGAGGACGTTCCCTGGCACGTGAGTGCCTACTATCCCACATACAAGATGACCGATCGCCCGAGGACGCCCTTGAAGACGCTCCGGCGAGCCTGGGAGATCGGAAGGGAAGAGGGCCTGCTGTTCGTGTACACGGGCAACGTGCCGGGAGATGAGGGAGAGAACACAACCTGCCCTCAGTGCGGCACGTGCGTGATCCGCCGGCATGGGTTTCAGGTTCTTTCCATGGATCTCGAGCACGGAAGATGTCATCAATGTAAGAGGGAAGTTCCGGTACGGATGGATTGAGGTGAGAGGTCGCATGCAGGACGAGAAGCAAGCCATCGAGCTGAACAGAATAGACGAGTTTCTCTGGGAGATTCCTGCAACCGGGCGCATGCGTGTGCCGGGCAGGATCTACGCAGATGAGCGACTCGTGCAGGCCGGGCAACAGGACCGGAGTGTGAGGCAGGTGGCTCACGTTGCCGAGTTGCCCGGAATCGTGGGATACAGCCTCGCCATGCCGGACATCCATTGGGGATACGGGTTTCCTATCGGCGGGGTGGCCGCCACGAAACTCGAGGGGGGTGTGATTTCTCCGGGGGGCGTTGGCTACGATATCAACTGTGGCGTGCGACTCGTTGCGACGGCCCTCGAGGAGAAGAAGGTCCGCGAGCGAATTCGCGAGATCGTGCAGACCCTCTATCGGCACGTCCCCTGTGGCGTGGGTTCCTACGGGGGCATCGAGAAGCTCTCGGACAAGGCCCTGCGGGATGTTCTCAGAAAGGGGAGCCGCTGGGCTGTGGACAGGGGATACGGCAGCGAGGAAGACCTGGAGAGAACCGAGGACAGGGGATGCATGGAAGGCGCCGACCCTGCCAAGGTGAGCGAACGGGCGATCAAGCGCGGGCTCGGGCAGTTGGGGACCCTGGGCTCGGGCAATCACTTCATCGAAGTCGGGGTCGTGGACACCGTGTACGATTCCCATGTGGCCGGCGTTCTCGGGCTCGAAGAGGGGCAGGTCACGTTGCTCGTCCACACGGGGTCCCGGGGATTCGGATACCAGGTCTGCGACGATTCCCTGAAAGTGATGCAACACGTCGTTCGTAAGTACGGCATCGAGCTTCCCGACCGCCAGCTCGCTTGCGCCCCCCTCGACTCGAAGGAGGGGAAGGACTACCTGGCGGCCATGGCCTGTGCGGCAAACTACGCCTGGGCGAACCGGCAAATCATCATGGCCCTGGCAAGGGAGGCCCTGGGAGAGGCCCTCCAGGCCTCTGACTCAGATTTGAAGCTGCGCCTCGTCTATGACGTCAGCCACAACATGGCCAAGCTGGAAGAGCACACTTGGAAGGGCGAGACCCTGAAGGTGTGCGTGCACAGGAAGGGAGCGACCCGCGCCTTCCCCAAGGGGCATCCGAAGGTCCCGTCCCCCTACCGTGACGTAGGGCAGCCGGTCCTGATCCCGGGTGACATGGGGCGGGCCTCCTTCGTGTGTGTGGGCACAACCACCGCCATGGAACAGACCTTCGGATCTTCGTCCCACGGAGCGGGCAGGGTGATGAGTCGCTCTCAGGCCAAGAAGGCGGCCAGGGGACGGAGCCTTGTACAGGAGTTGGAGGACAAGGGGATTCACGTGATGGCAGAAGGACGGACCACCCTGGCAGAGGAGATGCCCGAGGCCTACAAGGACGTGGAGCGCGTGGTGAACGTGATGCACGCCGCGGGAATCAGCAAGAAGGTGGTCCGTCTCCGACCCATCGGCGTGGTCAAAGGCTGAAGTCAGGGGTCAGGGAGCAGGCCCCGCCTCCCCACCCAGAGAAGCTGGCGAACGATCCCAATCGTGGACATTGCGAGGGCGCGAGGGCGCCCGAGGCAATCCCCTGCCGCATAAGCTGTCATTCCCGCGCACGCGGGAATCCCTTGGCCTCACTTCTTCGTTACTACTCCCTTGGGGACCGGGCAGTCCTTGTGCAATATGCGGGCTAGGGCTGCCCATTACCCACATCTCGAGAACAAGCTGTAACTTGTTGATTTTCCTATAAAAATGTTCTGGGGCCAACAGGCAGCCCCACAAATTGAAATCGCAAGAGAATCAATGAGTTGCGCATCAGGACGGCCGCCGAAAACGTCCGTCGTCAGACTTATGGGTAAAGGGTAGGGCTAGCCTCTCGGCCGGACGCCCACGGACGCGTTCGGGCCTCTTCGGGGCTCCAGAGCCCACGCCTTCCAGGTCACCCTTTGCCGCCGGGCTCCCAACCCTGCCATCAAACAGGCCATTGGCATGTCGATTGCAAACCGCCTGTTCAGCGACACCACGCCGGCGCAACCTGCAGCCTTCTCACGAAAGGAGGACTCAACATGCGCAGGGTCAAGAGATTTGTGCAGACGAAGAAAAGGGAGACCGAAGCACAGATAGCCAAACAGGGCAACGGACGCCCTCCCGATGAGCTGCTCGTGCATATGCTGGAGGGAAGGCTCGAGGCATACAAGTTGCTGACACACTACCTGGATCGGCTGGAGGAAGAGGACGTCCTGCTCAGCGGATCCGCATCCGCCTTTTCCCCCCAGGGCTGATGTCGTCTTCTCCGCAAGGCCCCACCTTGTGCCGAAAACAAGAACCGGTATGAATTTTTTTCAAACCGACCCCCCCCATCAAGACCGCAGGTCATAGGCCTTGACCAGGCTCTTCTGTCTTTGTCTGCTCGCCATGTATTCCATGATCCGGTCCCGATCCTCCTGGGAGATGTCCGCGACCTTCACGGGGGTCTGATACCCGCCCCTGTGATGGCGCTGGCTGGGCCTGACGACTTCCGATACGATCTGCAGGGGAGGGAAGGGGTCCGTGGGGAGGAAATATACGATGAGGATGTCTTCCCCACGATGGTGGGCGA
>JAQYVQ010000264.1 GCA_030145435.1 Syntrophobacteria bacterium
ACGCTCGCCCGGGAGATGGGAATCGGCGACAAGCTGAAACGGGCCGCCAGCGATCTCTCTCACGGAGAGAAGCAGCGTGCCGCCATCTGCCGGGCCCTGCTGCCCAAACCGAAGCTGATCCTGGCGGACGAGGCCACCGGAAATCTCGACCCGGTCAACAAGATCCGCATCCTCGACCTGCTCTTCCGGAGCGTGGAGGACAATGATGCGACCCTGCTGGCCGTGACCCACGACCATGAGCTGCTCGAGCGATTCGACCGGGTCGTCGATTTCCAGGATTTTCGACAGGACTTTCGAGATGAGGCGACCGGATGATCGACAGCCTCTACATCGCCTGGAAGTATGTAGGCTTCAACAAGATGAGGACAGCCACCCTGGTCGCCTGCATCACGCTGATCTCGTTTCTCCCGGCTTCCCTGCAACTCCTGCTCGACGAAAGCGAACGGCAACTCATGTCCCGGGCCGTCGTAACGCCGCTGGTCATCGGGGCCAAGGGAAGCAGCCTCGACCTGGTCATGAACACCCTGTACTTCGGCGACGAGGTGCCTGAAAGAATTTCCATGGACGCGGCGGACAGGGTGTGGGACACGGGCCTGGCCGTCTCGATTCCGGCCTATGTGCGGTTTCAGGCCCGCGGGCACCCGATCGTCGGAACGTCCCTGGACTATTTCGACTTCCGGGGCCTGAGGATTGCGGACGGAAGGATGCTCGCCGTGCTCGGGGAATGCGTGCTGGGCGCCCAGGTTGCGGAAGGGCTGGGCCTGCGTCCGGGAGACGGCCTCGTCTCGTCACCGGAAACCCTGTTCGACCTGGCTGGCATCTATCCCCTGAAGATGCAGGTGGTCGGCGTGCTCCGGAAGTCACACACGCCCGACGATCTGGCCGTGTTCGTCGATCTGAAGACCGCATGGGTCATCCAGGGCCTGGGACACGGCCACGAAGACGTGACCCGGATCAAGGATCCCACCCTCATCCTCGAACGGACCGAAGCGAACGTGGCCGCCAGCGCCAAGCTGTTCCACTTCACGGAAATCACAGAGAAGAACCTCGGGTCCTTTCACTTTCACGGCGATCTCTCCTCCTACCCGATCACGGCCGTGATTGCCGTTCCCAAGGACACCAAGTCCGGAACGATCCTCAGGGGACGGTATCTGTCCAAGGAGGAACCCTACCAGATCGTCAGGCCGGAAGATGTGATCGACGGCCTTCTCCAGAGCATCTTCCGGATCAAGAACGTGCTGGATGCGGTGATTTCCGTCGTGGCCCTGGCAACCGTTTTGGCCCTGGTCCTCGTCTTCGCCTTGTCGCTTCGGTTGCGCCAGAGGGAGATCCAGACGATCTTCAAGCTGGGATGCAGCCGAATGACGATCGCGCGCCTGATCGCCGCGGAAATTTCCATAATCGTCCTGTTGAGCGGCCTCCTGTGCGGGGCCATGATCTTTCTCGTCAATCAGTTTTCCAATGACCTGGTGCGGATGCTGTTCATCCGATAAAAGGAGGTGTGATGAAAGCGGAAGAGACAACCACTTTCGGGATGGGCCTTTTTCTCTGCTCCCTCGTGTGCGTGCTCGCCACCCTGTTTGGCCCACCCCCCGGAGCACAGGCGGAAGACCCGGATTCTGATCTCCTCACCATCTACGTCGTCAACTACCCTCTCAAATACTTCGCCGAGCGTATTGCGGGGGGACACGCCAAGGTGGTGTTCCCGGCCCCGGCCGACCAGGATCCGGCTTTCTGGACCCCTGGTCCGGACACGATCGGGGCCTTTCAGAAGGCGGATCTGATACTGCTCAATGGTGCCGGATACGCCAAGTGGGTGGAGAAGGCCTCCCTGCCCAGGTCAAAGGTCGTGGACACCTCGGCCGTATTCAAGAACAAATACATCAAGATCGCAGGCGCTACGACGCACAGCCACGGCTCGGGAGGAGAGCACGCCCACGAAGGCGTCGCCTTCACGACCTGGATCGACTTCGATCTCGCCGCCAAACAGGCCGGGGTGATCGGGAACGCCCTGGGTCAAATGAGACCGGCCCTGGTGGATGAATTCCAGAGCAATTACGTGATGCTCGCCAAGGACCTGAAAGACATCGACAAGTCCATCCGAGAAATCGTCTCCAGGAACCCTTCAGAGCCGCTGATCGGCTCACACCCGGTCTACGATTATTTCTCCAAACGATACGGCCTGAACATGAAGAGCGTACACTGGGAACCGGACGAGATTCCCAGCAATGCGCAGTGGACAGAACTGAAAGGCATCCTCGCGAATCACCCGGCCAAATGGATGATCTGGGAGGGCAAGCCAACGCAGGCCTCTGTGAACAAGCTCAAATCCGCAGGGCTTGGAAGTCTCGTTTTCGACCCTTGCGGGAATGTGCCGGATCAGGGCGACTTTCTGAGCGTCATGGGGCAGAATGTGGAGAACCTGAAACCGGCCTTCCCATCGGGCGGGAAGGATGCGGCGTTGAACGATGGCTGAGTCTGTTATAAGGTCAAGACCGACTCGGAAGCGGAGCGTTTGAGAAGCACGGACCCGCCATGGAAGGCGACCGGAGCGCCAAAATCAAAGGAGGAGAAAAAATGAGAAGGTATTGCCCAGGACTATCGATCGGTGCAGCTGCCCTCGTGTTCGTCATGCTTGCCGCGACATTGGCAATCGCCGGCGAAGAGTACAGCAACCAGCAGCAACTCGTGGAGAAGGCCAAGATGACCCTCGAGAAGTTCGCGGCCAATCCGAATATCGGTTGGACCCCGACCCAGGCGCGGTACGCCAAGGCGATTCTTATCGTACCGCAACTCCTCAAAGGGGCCTTCCTTTTCGGATTCGAGGGTGGGACGGGCGTCTTGCTGGTGCGGGACGAAGAAACGGGGGCGTGGAG
>JAQYVQ010000268.1 GCA_030145435.1 Syntrophobacteria bacterium
AGGCAAGGAGCAGAGAGTTCTACAGGGTAGGCAACAACCGCAGGATCCGGTTCGACAGCCACCTCCAGCCCTTCCACCTGGGTCCGCTGCGGGGCCGTGAGCGATTCGGGCGGTACGTGAACCTTGCAGTCTTCCGACGGGTAGGCCTGGCAGGCTAGACGGCAACCCTTGCCCAGCTCGTCTTGCGTCAGATGCTCCTGCTCACCGGCGGTGGGCTCGGAGACCTTCCCTTCAAGAACCTGTACCTTGCACCGGCCGCACGTCCCACCACCCCCGCACAGGTTCACCAGGTCTACGCCCAGCTGGCGTGCCGCTTCGAGGATGGATTGACCGGCGTCGACTTCTCCTCTCCGGCCGATCGGTTCGAAATCGATCACATAACCCACCATCGTCTCTCCCTGCAAGTCATTTCCGTGCAGGCCCGCGCCCGCGCCCGAACGCTGGCCCCATCCAGCCGTCATTCCCGCGAAAGCGGGAATCCCTCAGCCACCTAGCTTTCCTCTCCCTACTGGAGGGTGTCGATTAACAGAATCTCTACCTCGCCGTCATTCCCGCGCAGGCGGAATCCCCTGGCATCAGAGGCTTAGGGATTCCTGCTTTCGCAGGAATGATCGCGATTGTGCGTCTTTCAACACCCTCTACAGGGGAGAAGAAATTGTTGGGATGATGCCACGTCGTGTAAAGAGCAAGAATGCGATTCTACCTTCCTGGGAGGGGAAAGGGAAGGCGGTGGCTCCGGGAGACTTGATCCCCTTTTGACGAGGACCCTGTCTTCGATTAATCTACCCGCATGGAAGAAGCAATCCCTGAAATCATCGAGGCGGTGACGCGGGAAGCGCCCTTTGAGTTGCTCCTCGTCTTTGCCTTCGTTCTCTTGTTCAGCCTGATGTTCCGAAGGCTCGGACAGCCCGCGGTGATGGGCTGCTTCGTCGGAGGCTTCGTCCTCCATCTGCTGTCCCACTTCACCGGCATCGACTTCACGCAACAACTCAGGCTGGAGCCTGAGACCATCTTTCTTCTCATCGGCATCCTGATCTTCAACGAGGGGCTTTCCGTTGAGATGGACTCCCTCGTGAAGAACCGGGAAGAGATCGCGGCTCTGGCGATCGTGGGGACCTTCGTTGGGGTGGCCCTGTGTGGAGGCGCCCTAAGGGTGCTCTTCGGCGTGGAGTGGGTGGTCGCGATCATTGTGGGCACCATGCTCATACCGACCGACGCGGGTGCGGTGCTGGCCGTGCTGTCCAGGTTCGGGGTGGGGGAACGCTGGCGTTCCATGATCGCCGGCGAGTCGATCTTCAACGATCCGATCAGCCTGATCATCTTCGGCCTGGCCGTGGGTGCGTGGCACGGGGAGAGCCCGGACTGGACGGCCGCCATCCTCAGGAGCGTGGTCGGTTCCTGCGTCCTCGGAATCCTGCTGGGATATCTCTTCTATCGCATCTACCGCTTGTTGAGTGACCCCGTGAGCGAGCTCATCCTGTCCGGCATGCTCTTCACGGCCGCCTTCTTTGTTGCGGAGCACCTCCACATGTCCGGATTTCTCTCCGTCGCCGTCGCCTCGATCTTCGTCGGGAACAAGAAGGCCTTGTGCATGGACGAGGAGACCGTGGAGACACTGGATCGCTTCTGGGAGGCCCTGGCCATCGCCGTCGAGGGATACCTGTTCGTCATGATCGGGACCGCGATCCCGTTGGAAAACCTGGTCCGTTATGCGGACGTAGGCCTGGTGGCCATCGCCGTGGTGACGGTTGCCCGCTCGGTCACGGTCCATTCCCTGTTGTGGAGCCTGGACCGTTTCTTCCGGCAGGACATCCCCTGGCGGTGGAGGGTGATCGTCGACCTGGGAGGCCTCCACGTGGGCGTGACCATGGCCATCCTGCTCAACCTGCCCAAGGATCTGCCCCACCT
>JAQYVQ010000272.1 GCA_030145435.1 Syntrophobacteria bacterium
GAGTGTAAAGGCCGTGGATGCGAAGAGCCCGAAGATCAGCGCCCAGGCCAGGCCCGAGAAGATCGGGTCCAGGGTGATCGGCCAGGCCCCGAGCGCCGTTGTGGCGGCCGTCAGGAGGATCGGACGCATCCTCACGGCCCCACACTCGAGAATCGCCTCACGGACGGGCGTGCCCTCCTTCAGGGAATCCTGGATGAACTCGATCAGAACGATTGCGTTGCGCACAACGATCCCACCGAGGGCGATCATCCCGATCATGCCCGTTGCCGTCAAGAACACCGGGTTCTCGAAGGAGCCGATGAGTTCTCCTGTCAGGATATTCAACAACCAGAACCCCGGAATGATGCCGATGGCGGTCAGGGGAATGGCGGTCATGATGACGAGGGGCATCAGGAAAGAGGTGGTCTGGATCACAAGGAGGATGTAGATGCCGATCATGGCGGCCCCAAAGGCGAGCCCGAGATCCCGAAAGACACGGATCGTGATCTCCCACTCCCCCTCTCCGGCCCACTGAAGCCAGATGTCTTGCGGCAGCGGGTTCTTCTTGAAGTGGGAGGACATGTCGAGAATCGCCTCGGCAGGCGCCCTGCCCGCCATCTCGGCAAACACGTAGACCACCCGCTCCAGGTTCTTGTGGTAAATCGGCTGGTCGTTACGAACCCTTTGGAATTCACCGATCTCATGGAGTTCCACGAGTTCGCCTTGCATGCCCTTTACCCTGATTCCACCCAACTCTGTGATCCCGGAACGCTGCGTCCTGCGAAGCTGGAGGCGGACGGCCATGGGGCTCCGTTCTCCGATCTTGTGCACCGTGGCCGGTTCCCCGCCGTCCAGGGCAAGGCGAAGGGTTTTCACAACCGCATCCGTGCGGATCCCGTGGAGCCCTGCCTTTTCCTTGTCGAGCACGTAATCGATGCGCACGTGCGGCGCCTCAGCCGAATGGTCGATATCCACCACACCCGTCTCGTCACGCATGCGGTCCATCACCGTGTAGGAAGCGTCGATCAGTGCCTGGTAAGACACTTCCGGCGGACCGTACACCTCGGTCGTGACCGTGGCGATCACGGGTGGGCCGGGGGGTGACTCTACGATGTAGAGATTCGCCCCGTGCCGTTCGGCGATCTCCGTCATCCGATCTCGAATTCGAAGGCCGATTTCGTGGCTCTGCTGCACTCTCTTCTTCTTCGGAGCCAACCCGATCCGGATGTCCGCAAGATGCCCGCTCTGCCGAAAGTAGTAGTGCCTCACCAGACCGTTGAAATCGATCGGGCTGTAGGTCCCGACAAAGCTCTCGAAGTGCTCTACCTCCGGCACGGTGGCGAGCTCCGCCTCGAAGGCCCGAACAACCGCATCCGTCGTCTCGAGGGTCGTTCCCTCGGGCATGTCGATCAGGAGCTGCAACTCGTTCTTGTTGTCAAAAGGAAGCATCTTCATCGGAACCTGGCGGGTAACGACCAGAACACCGGAGGCTCCAAAGAGGAACAGGACAAGAAGAAGAAGCCCGACCCGCATCGTCCGCCTTCGCAGGAAGGGCTCGACCAGACCCCGGTAGAATGAGCGAATCCAGGCCGGTGTGGCCTCCGTTTGCCCCTCCGTCCCCTGTCCTGCCGCCACCTTTCCCTTGAGGAGATGGTAAGCCGCCCAAGGCACGATCGAAAGGGCCGCCACGGTCGAAAAGGTGACCGTCAACGGCACGTTGATCGCCATGGGCTCCATGTACGGGCCCATCATGCCGGTGATGAAGAACATGGGCAGGAACGAGACGATGATGGCCAGCGTGGACATGATGACCGGCGGCAGCAATTCCTTGACCGCGGCCAAGGTGGCGTCGAAAGGGTTTCGCCGACGCATCAGGATGTGCCGCTGGATGTTGTCCACGTTCGCGATCGGATCGTCCACGACCAGACCGAGGGTCAGGATCAGGGCGAACAGGGTCACCCGGTTGATGGTGTACCCGAAGATGTAGTTCACGAAAAGGGCCAGGGCAAAGCTGATCGGCACGGCCAGCGCCACGATCAGCCCCTCACGCCAGCCCAGGGTGAATATGAGGAGCCCGATGACCGTGACCATGGCGAAGACGAGGGAATTGAGCAACTCGTTGACCTTGTCGTTGGCCGTTTCACCATAGTTTCGCGTCGTAATCACCTCGACTTCGGCCGGGATGACCTCCCGTTGCAGCTCTTCGATCTTTTCCAGCACCTGATCGGCCACCGCAACGGCATTGGTTCCCTTCTTCTTGGCCACCGCAAGCGTGACGGCCGGATAGGTCTCGCCGCGGCTCCCTCCCCCGGGACCTGCGGGGCCGAGCCCAATTCGCGTATAGTTGCGGGCCTCCTGGGGAACCTCGCTGACCTGCGCTACATCCCGCACATACACGGGCCTGCCCGCGTATACTCCCACGATCAGGCTCGCCACGTCCTCCACAGAGCTGATGAACGGGCCGCTGTGCACTTCAAAAGACCGGTTGCCTCGGGAGAACCCGCCGGCCGTCAGGGACGCATCGGCTGCTGCGAGTGCCTGATACACCTCGAGGCCGGTTACCCCCCGTGCAGATGCGTCCTCGGAAGACATCTCCACGCGCACCTCGAGGGGCCGACCACCGACCACACGCGTCCTCGATATGTTCTTCACCGCATCGAGACGGGCCCGCACCTCCTCAGCGATGCGGCGCAGCACGTGATCGTCGTAGACCTTCGAATACATGGCGACCGTGACGATGGGCACGTCGTCGATCTCGATCGGCTTGATCACCCAACCGGCCACGCCCGCCGGTGCCTCGTTGATGTGCGAGGTGATCCGGTTGTGGAGCTTGACGAGGGAGCGCTCCCGGTCTTGTCCGACGTAGAAACGGACCGTCACGACGGCCATGTCTCGGCTCGAAACAGAGTAGACATACTCCACCCCGTCGATCTGCCAGAGAAGGCGCTCCAGGGGTGTTGCCACGAGCTTCTCGACCTCATCGGCACTCGCCCCTGGGAAATTCACGTAGACATCCGCCAGGGGCACCACAATCTGCGGTTCCTCCTCGCGGGGTGTGAGCAGGATGGCCGCTGCGCCCAGGCTCACGGCCAGGATGATCAGGAGCACAGAAAGCTGGCCGGAGAGGAACCTGCGAACGATGCCCGGGATGAACCCTGTGATGGCCTCCCCGTCCCTATCCGGGCGGCGTTCAGAGCTGTTCATCGGTTCCCTCCTCGGTGGCATGTTCCGTGGTCGGCGTCGGATCCCAGCCGATCGTCTCTCCGCCCTCCAACCCCGAAAGGACCTCGACGAGTTCTCCTTCGCCTTCCCCCAGCGTCACGTATCGCCGCACCCATCTGCCGTCCGTCAGCACCCGAACCGTGTTGAGTTGTCCGACCCGAGAGACGGCCGACGCGGGGATCAGGACCGTGGAACGTTCCTCCAACCGTATACGGAGCCTGCCGAACATGCCGGGGTACAGCCCCTCGGTCACCGGCAGGGCGACCTTGACGAGGAAGCTCCGGCTCAGCGGATCGGCCGAAGGGACGATCTCCTCAACGGTTCCCGCCACTGTCTCGGAGAGGGCCGTCAGTTCCACACCGACCTCCTGCTCTCTCTTCACCCGGCCGATCATGCCCTCGCGCACACTCGCCTCCAGGCGGAGTCCCTTCGGGTTGTGAATGACAAAAAGCGGCCTGCCCGGATAGGCCAGGTCCCCGGCATCCGCTTGCCGCTTCGACACGACCCCTGTCATCGGGGCACGCACTTGCGTGTAGTCGAGAACGATCCTGGTCTCCTCGAGCTTCTTCTGGGCCGTAGAGACGGCCGCTTTGGCCTGCTTGAGCCGCGCATCCGCCGCATCCATCTGCACCTGAGTGGCCGCCCGCTCCGGGAGCAGGCGCTGGATGCGTCCGTAATGGAGTTGGGCATCTGCGAGCTCAGCCTTCGCCGCGTCCAGCCCGCTCCGAGCCTGTCCCACCCGCGTGTCCATCTCCTGGCTGTCCAACGTCGCCAGGAGGTCGCCTTGGACCACGGTGTTTCCAGCATCGACCCTGACGCTCGTCACGCGGCCCGACACCTGCGCGGCAACAGTCGCCTCGGTGCGCGAGCGGATCGTCCCCACCGCTACATAGAAGGCCGGGCGATTCTCGCGTAACGCCTGTCCCTGCATCTCCGGCGGCGGCAGGCCCGGGGGCATTTCTTCCTGACCGGGCTCCACCTTGCCCCTTTCGAAGGCACCACCGAACCAGAGGATTGCCACCCCCAGGGCCGCAAGTGCCAAGAGAATGCCTGCGAGGCGAAAACCCTTCATCGAGCGCTCCTTCATCTCAAAATTCCTCCCCCATTCTGTTCTGGCCTGCAACACATCTGGGTTCATGCATAATACGATCGGCTCAGATAATCAAGAGAGACCCGTACCGGAAAAGGTTACAGGAAGGGGATGGGAGGGACGCCCGGAAAACCCGGGATGCGTAAATTGAACAACGAA
This sequence comes from Syntrophobacteria bacterium, assembly GCA_030145435.1. Taxonomy (GTDB): domain Bacteria; phylum Desulfobacterota; class DSWW01; order DSWW01; family DSWW01; genus S015-6. The sequence continues at coordinate 4,451 of JAQYVQ010000272.1, forward strand.
AAGGCGAGGATGCCCTGGAAAAAGGATCGATAAACCTACTGTTCCAGGGTTGAGGCTGCTTGCACCTTTTCCGATTGCTCTTTCAGTGCTTCATTCATCCTGATAAAACCAGAGCGGGTCTTTGCCCCCATGAGTGGCCACAGTATCGGGACCAGCAACCCTTTGAATATTTGTCTATGAACGAGGCGCACGCCT
>JAQYVQ010000290.1 GCA_030145435.1 Syntrophobacteria bacterium
GTTCTCAGGATGGAAATACTCATGGCGCCGGGTTCGTTGCCGGGCCCGAAGCCGCCCCCATTGTGGGTCAGGCCCACTTTGGCGTTCGGCACCTGACGCTCACCACAGACGCCCTGAAGATGCCACACGATCTCGACCAGCTGCGCTACGCCTGTGGCGCCGATCGGGTGGCCTTTGCTGAGAAGCCCACCCGAAGGGTTCACCACCACATCGCCTCCATAATCGGACCGCCCCTCTTCGATGAACTTACCGCCCTCCCCCTTCGGGCAGAGCCCCAGGTCCTCGTAGGCGAGCAATTCGTGGATCGTAAAGCAGTCATGCAGCTCCACCACATCCAAATCCTCCGGACCGATTCCGGCCATCTCGTAACACTCTTGCGCAGCGCTCACGCAAGCTTGGATCCGCGGGGGCCCCTCCGCAGAAGCCTTGTACTTGCCCGAAGTCAGAACGGATCCGCCCACAAATACCGGGTGCGTGGTGTGCTTTTTTGCATTCTCCGCCGTCGTGAGAATGACCGCAGCCGCACCATCTCCGATCGGACAGCACTGGTACAAGGTCAGGGGGTCGCTCACCATGCGTGAGTTCATCACCTCCTCGAGGGTGACCACCTTCTGGTACTGGGCGTAAGGGTTGAGGGCGGAGTTCCTGTGATTCTTGACCGCGATCTGGGCAAACTGTTCCGCCGTCGTACCGAACTCGTGCATGTGCCGACGTCCCGTCAGGGAGAAGCCGGCAGGCATGAGCATGCCGTTGTCCGCCTCCAGGTTGGCTCCGTGGGGTAGAACCAGCGGCCCGGAGCCGACAACGCCCATGGCGATGTGAATCGTCATGTTCTCCACACCCACCACGAGAACATAATCATGGAGGTCGTTCTCAATGGCGAGTACAGCCTGCCGGAAGGCTGCCGAAGAGCTTGCACAGGCATTCTCGTGATTGAAGGCGGGCACTCCCGTCACCCCCACCTCCCCGTTGACGCGCTGCGCCAGATTCGGTGGGTTGCCGATGTTCCCGCAGAAGGTAGCTTCAATCCGGTTCGCTTCGATCCCGGCCTGCTCCAGTGCCATGAGCGCCGCGTCCCCACCCATCTTGGCAGGGGCATACTCGGGTGTCTTGCCGAACTTGATGATTCCTGCGCCAATAATGGCTACTTCTTTCATGGCCTCAGTCCTCTCTAGGTTATTTCAGTAAGATTGCCCCAACGGGGCACAACAACAGACAGGCCCGCAAAGGGTACAGACATCTGTCGGTCAAGCAACCGCTTGCTGAACGATCATTGGATCAGCTGGGGCAAGTATCCATCGGCAGATCTCTGTGGGGTACCCCGTAGGGCCCGGATGACCATGGAAACCGGGCATCGTGCAGGAAAGAGGCTTTCTATCCGTTCGCCTCTTCGTTCTTGAACAACAATTCAAAAACGCCCATGTCGCCGGCAAAGCGCATAACCTTTGCAATGGTCAGTCGCATAAACATAGACTCGTCGGCCTTGCCCCGGGCAAGGGAGAAGACCATATTGTTGAAATCCTTTGCTTCCATGTAGAGAACCAGGTCTACCTGATCCGTCTCTCCCTCGACCATATCCACCCCGTCCTTGCGAGCAACGAGATTGTATATGCCGCCGCCCTTTCCACTCAGATCGAACCGAACGACCTTCTGTTCGCCCTCAGGCATGTTCCCGGGATCGATTTGTCCCGCCATCCCCTTGACGAGAAAACGACTCGGAAGAATGGGCTGCCAGATGGTGTAAACCAGCGTCAAGCCAAGCAGGGAGAGCCCGATCACTTTCAACAATGTAAAGAGGCCGGTCTTCATCGTTCCGCCTGTGTCTAAATCCAGTAGTAGGTTAATTTAAAGACAAAATTATCCCGGTCCCACATGAACTGCCCTTGCGGGTCCTGCTCAGCATTCCCGATCGCAACGTTGTATCCGAACAAGACCTCCCACGAATTGCCGTATTTTGCCCCGGCGGTAAAGCCCAGCGTGTGGAGTTCGTTCCTCTGCCTATGCAATCCACCCATGAACGACATACCGATGTCCAGTCGGGTGTTGTCGATAATGTCAGAGCATGTGAAAGGTAATTGGAGGACGTAGTACGCCGTAGCCTGCGGATCCAAGAACAACGTCGCTTCATCATAGTCCAGGTTGAGCTTGCCGTAGAACTCGATGATCGGGCTCAGCATAAAGGTCCAGGGGGTGAAGTCGAAGACATCGAACATCATCTTCATGGCATTGAGATCCCAGGAAAGGGTATTCGACCTTTCATAGCCTCCTACCCCCCTGTCCAGGCCGGAGACCGAGGCAATGAATGGGCTGGCGATCGTTTCCAACTGCATCGGTTCGTTCCACCGGTAGGTGAATTCCCCGCCGACCTGAACGTTCAGGCCCCAATTCTGGATCGCATGGGAGAAGCTTATCCCGATCAGGTCGAGCTCCGGCCATTCTATGAACATCTCGGGCGGAAATATCTCGGGCATGTTCATCATGGGCCATCGCGAAAGGTAATGATAGTAGTAGATTCCGAACTCCATCATCCCCAATTGCGGGATGACCGTTCTGATTGCGGCGCCGCCCTGCTGCTGGTCTACCCAGTCTGCTGGTCTCAGATCCACGACGAAATCGGATTCAACACCAAACCCGAGGATGTCTGCCGGGCTCTGAAACGTACCCACCACCGGCATAAAGAACCTCGGGTCAAAATCGGGTTGCCACACCAGCTCGAGGGACACGTTCTCCGATAGCTCGTAGCCCCCCCAGGCTATAAGGGTTGGCACTTGCCAGGAGCGCATAGTGAATCCGGCGCTCTGGACTCTCTGGACGAAAAATGGACTCACCACGTTCACGCCCGGAGCCCAGATCGGAGCCATGGATTCTCCCCACTGCACGATCTGTCTGCCCCAGCGGGTGGTGAAGTTCCCCCACCTCCCCTCCAGATAGAACTCCAGGCCATCCGTGATGTTGTAGGCCGCGTGTTGCCTTGTCTCTGTATTGAACCGGTCGTCGTCAAAATAGATGGTATCGAGCAAGCCCACCACCCTGCCGAAAAAGGTGATGTTCTTGGAATCGATGATAACCTCCGCGATACCGATAAATGCGTTGTTGCCCACCTCCCCCTTTAGGAAATTCGCGTCCCCTGACACATAGTACGGGCTCCGGGGATCCACGAAGCGACGCGCCTGAGTTTCCGTCCTCAACTTGAGGGCGTAGGTCATCTCCCCTCTCAGGTTCAGGTTGCCCCAGTTCCCAAGTTTCCAGTCATACCCCAACGCGATGCCCGGCATGACGAGGAAAACGACGAAAAGACAGAAAGCTGCAATCACTCTTGATCTCATGATTTCACCTTTTCCCTGATGCGCAAGAATGTGGGTTCTCGATCAACGCGATACGGTTTCTTCCCCATCTTCTGTCTAGTTCCCTATTTTGTCTTTGACATCAAAGATGTAAACCAATGCAGGGAGCAGGATCATGGCACCCACCATGTTGGCCAGGAAGATAAACCCAAGCAGGAGCCCCATGTCGGCCTGGAATTTCAGGTCCGACAAGAGCCAGGTGAACACGCCGGCGCTCAGGGTCAGGGCCGTGTAGAGCACGGCCGCGCCCGTCGTCTGGAGGGTCACACTCGCAGCATCCGCAAAACAATCCTGCTTTTTTCGTTCCTCAGTCAGCCGTGAATAAAAATAGATCCCGTAATCGACACCGATGCCTACCCCAAGGGCTGCTACCGGCAGGGTGTTCACGTTCAATCCAAGACCGACGGCCTTCATGAAAGCCGTCGAAATCACGGACACCACGAACAGTGGCGCTATGATGAACAGCGGGGCCTTCAGATTGCGAAACATCAGGACGCAGAGCACGAAAATGGAGAGGTAGATCAGGAGCAACATGGGCACCTGGGCCTCTCCCACGACTTCGTTCGTAGACGCCATGACGCCGGCGTTGCCCCCGGCCAGCAGCAGTCGGGCTCCGGACATGGGGTGCTCGGCGATGAACTCCTTGCTCTTTTTGATGACCCTCCTGATGGTGTCCCCCTTGTGGTCGCTGAGGAATACCATGGTATTCATGTACTGGCAGCCCATGTTCATGAATGCGCTGTCGTCGGTTGATCCGGCGTATGCCATGACCCACGCCAGATCCATCGAGGTTTGCGGTAATGCCCGCCAGCGAATATCCCCTTCGTGAAACACCTCGTTGATCATCTTTGCCAGGAACATCCCCGAGATGACCACGGTAACTCCCGGAATGCTTCCGATCTCATCCTCATACTCCTCCATGGTCTGCAAGACATCGTATCGTTTGCAGACACCCACATCGTCCCCGGCCAGCACGACAGAGAGCAAATCAATGCCGAACAAGTAATCATCCATCATATCGGCAGCGTCCCGGTTATACACGGAGTCTTCCCACAGCAGCGGCTCACCGGGGTTCACGTCGCCTACCGTCATGGTGCGGGAGCTGAAGAACCCGATCAGAAGCAAGATCGCTGATACCCCGGCTACCCAGTAGGCGTTTCTCCCATGGGTCCACCCGGAGACAGCGTCCAGAATCCGTCTTACGTATGCAACCGTTCGTGTTTCGGCCTCTTCAGACTCGGCGGGCATGAGGTTCGGGAAGAAGGAGAGGATCACCGTCAGGACCAGGATGTTGGCCACAATCACGCAGCCGACTCCGATGGCGGCTGTCAGGGCCAGCTCGTGAATCACGCCGATCGGAACGAAGAGGATCGTAAGAAAACCGATCGCATCCGTCACCAGAGCCACGGTGCCAGGCACCATCAGCCCGGCCAGGGAGTGCAGGGCGGCATCGTATCCCTCGGCATGAATGACGCATTCTTCCAGGTAGCGCTTCACCATCTGGATTCCGTGACTCGCGCCGATGGCAAAGACAAGGAAGGGGATGATCGTGGTCATCGGGTCCAGGCTCAGGCCCATGAGGTGGGTAATCCCGAGCGAGAACAGGACGCTCAATCCCCCAGAGAACAAGGGGAGAAGAGCGAGCCGGAGATAACGAAAACAGCGATAGAGGACCAGGAAGGTAATCAGAATCGAAAGGCCGAAGAGGAGCACGATCTTTGGCAGGGCATCGTTGACAAACCCCGCGACCATTGCGAACCCATTGATGCGAACGCTAACATCATGGTCCGAGTACCTGTCTCGGATCTCGTTCAACTGCCTGTAGATGGACAGGTAGTCCACACCCGTCTCAAAGATTTCCGCGGTAATCAACGCGGCCTTCAGGTCCATCCCGACCAGTCGACCCTTGAGCCCGCCCACGTTGATGTTCTTCTCTACCTTGGCCATCCCCTCCGCGGTCTCCGGAATCACATGGGGCACGACAGGCGCAATATTGAATCCTTCTTCGTTGATGAACACGACGACGGTTTCCGGGGAGACCATGGACCTGACCGTCCGACGATCGATGCCTTTCGTGAAGAATACGTCTTCGTGTATCTTGCGGAACGTCTTCAGGAAGTCCGGGTCCAGGATCGTCTTCTCACTCCGGGCGACAGAGACCCTGATTTGATTGCCCCCACCGAAGAGCTTCTTGAAGGGACGGTAGTTCTGCATGTACTCGTGCTCTTGGGGTACCATCTTCGTAAAATCCGTGGCGACCTCGAGATGGCCGGCATGATACCCCAGGAACAATGTGACCAGGGCAAGGAAGATCAACACGTGTATGCGGAACTTGAATATGGTCGTGGCAACCTGTTTCAATGCGCGTCCTTTGCTTATTTCTCGTCCGGCACTTGCAGACGATCAATCCTGCCTCTTTCACCTACGCACACGAACCCTCCCCTGGGATCGGCACCAACGCCTGCAAAAGAGATGAAATCTTTATCCACTCTCAAGAGAAAGGTCTTCCCCCCGTCTGCGCTGACGAGGACGGTTCCGGTCGACCCCACGAGCACCACCGCGTCTCCATCGGCAGCCCCCCTGAACAGTGACTTGTCCTGGTCCAGGGAAACATCTACCCAATGGTGGCCACCGTCCTCGGATCGGAAGACACTCCCTGCCACCCCATAGACAAGGATCCTTTGTGGATCCAATAGGGTAATCCCGAACAGGGAGCCTTCATACCCGCCCAGATCGAGCCGCTCCCACGACTTCGCCCCGTCCGTGGTCCTGAGGACCGTGCCGAACTCGCCCACGAGATATCCCGTCTCTTCGTCGAGGAAGGCAAGGCCATTGTAGATGTAGTCCAATCCGGGGGCCGTAAGCGTCCATGTCTTGCCGCCATCCGTTGTCTTCAGGAACGTGTCGTAGGCCCCGCACGCGTACCCGACACTCGGGGACGGGAACTGAATGTCGAAGAGGGGACTGTTTTCCGACGACGACTCCCGTTGAATACGCCATGTCTGCCCGCCATCGGCCGTGTGGATGATGACGCCCCCGTGGCCGGCCGCCCAGCCGTTTTGTGCGTCCGCGAAGCTCACACAGGTCAAGGCTTGCTTGGTCCCGGAATCCCGGGGACTCCACAAGTTCTTGTACTTCGGATGGGACACCAGAATTCGGCCCCGGGCTCCGACGATCACCGCGGTCTCTTCGTTCAGGAATGCGATGTCGAAAAACACGTCCCGGAAATCGAATGTCCAGATCGGGTGTTCGTCTGAAGA
>JAQYVQ010000312.1 GCA_030145435.1 Syntrophobacteria bacterium
GAACTGATGGCGGTCGGAAAACTCTGGGACCTCGAGCAGAAACGACTCCCCGGGACCGACCGTCCCTTCTACGATCTCATCGTCGTGGACACACCGGCCACAGGCCATGTCGTTTCCTATCTCCAGATGCCCATGACAGCTGCCGAAACGGCGAAGGGATTTGTCAGGCGGGAGGCCCGCAAGGTTGCGGATCTGCTCCAGGATCCACTCAGGACCGCTTTCCATATCGTCACCACTCCGGCCGAGATGCCTGCCAACGAGGCCCTCGATCTCTACGAGAATGCCCGGTCCGGGCTTCGCCTGCCGATCGGTCGCCTCTTCGTGAACCAGGTCTATCCTCCCTTCTTCGAGGGCGCAGACGACGAAAGCTACCGCCGGTGGCGGCGTGACCTGGAGGAAACGCCTGAGGCGGGATCCACGCCGCACAGGGAGTGGGCAGACAAGGAGAAGGCCATTCTCGCCTGTGCCGAGTCCTGGAAGAAGGCCAGGGCGGCACAGGACGCGCATCTGGGACGGTTGTTAAGCGTCTTCGGGGACCGGACAACCCTCCTCCCCTTCGTCGCCGCTCCACACGCCTCCATCGACATGATCCAGGCACTCGCGCGGTCGATCGAAGAACCGGACGAAAAGATGAAAGGAAGGGCAAGTGCCGAACTTGGATCTTGAAAGCTTGCTCCGGGGCAAACAAATCATCATATGCTGTGGAAGCGGCGGGGTCGGCAAGACCACGGTTTCTGCCGCTCTGGGCGTGCAAGCCGCCCTGCTCGGCAAGAAGGTGCTGACGCTTACCGTGGATCCGGCAAAGCGGCTCGCAGACTCTCTGGGCCTCTCCGAACTGGGCAACCAGGAGGCCCGGGTGCCCGAGGAGCGATTCCTGCGGCACGGGAAGAACCCGACAGGAAGCCTGCACGCCATGATGCTGGACACGAAACGCACCTTTGACGAGCTGATCGAACGGTACGCGCCGAACGAGGACGTGGCACGCAACATCATGCACAATCAATTCTACCAGCATCTTTCCTCGGCCATGACAGGGTCACACGAGTATCTGGCCATGGAGAAACTCTACCAGATCCATCTGGAAGGTCGGTACGACCTGATCGTCCTCGACACGCCCCCCACGAAACACGCCCTGGATTTTCTGGAGGCACCGAACCGGGTACGCGCCTTTTTCGACCGGAGCATCAGCCAGTGGTTCCTCAAACCCTATCTGACCATGGGTCGGATGAGCCTCAACCTCTTCAACCGGACCGCGGGCACGGTCCTGCGCCTCGTGGAACGTTTCACCGGCGCGGAGTTCCTCCACGACGTATCCGAGTTTGTGACAGGGCTCGCCGACTCGTTCGACATCTTCCGAAGTCGAGCAGAAGAGGTGATGCATGTCCTGCGCGGAGAGCACACGACCTTTCTGCTCGTGACCGCCACGGATCGGAGCGCCCTGGAGGAGGCGGCCTATTTCTACGACCGGATTCAGGAGGCCTCGCTGCCCTTCGGCGGAATCATCGCCAACCGTTTTCATACCTTCCCGGTTCCGGAAGCGGCGGGGTGCTTGTCGGCAGAGGGTTCTCCCCCCCACGGGCGGGCTCCCCTGGATACGGACATCTCCTACCTCAGCAAAGAGCGGGGACTCCCCCCCTCGGTGGCACGCCGGCTCGTGGAGAACTTCGATCGCTACCGCAGGCTCGCCCGGAGAGACCAGAACGTCCTCCAGGAGTTCGCCCGAAAATCGCCCAGAGAGGTCCCCATCCTGACGGTCCCCGCCTTTGACGAAGACGTCTTCGACATAGACGGCCTCCTGAAAATGAATGCGCACCTCTTCCCTTCGCCGTCTTGATATGAAGACAACGTTGTGGTAAGGGTTTGTCTTTGGTAGCATCCGCCTTCGTATTTGCAAAAAGCCTGAGGAGTCTGTCACCCATGGCATGGGTCACGATCTTATTTTGCAACTTCTGCACCGGCATTCTCAGCATCATCCTTGCCCGAAAGAAGCACCGCCCGTCTCTGATGTGGTTCCTTCTCACCCTCCCCTTCGGCGTGGTCGCCCTCTTCGTCCTCCTGGCCCTTCCGGCCAACCCGGAAGACGACAGCGAGAATAAGGTCGAGCAATCCACCTGACGCTGTTTCCTCACAGCCGGTACTTCTTAGGCATCTTCTCAATCGTCCTCGTCCTCGATTTTGGCTGTTAGCTATTAGCTATTAGCTGTTAGCTCCCAACCAGTCCCCCCAACGGGATACAGGAAATAATGGGGGGGGTGGGCTAATAGCTAACGGCTAACAGCCCTTTTCGGGCACGCACACGGGCACGAAGGGCCCTGTTCAGCCCATTAACGGAGGGAAAGGGCGGGGCATCTGCTGCGATTTGCCTGTCACGGCTAGGTTTGTGCAGGGCGACTCGTGGAGGCTTCCCGAGTCCACACGGCCGAGCCGAAGCACACGCCTCCGGCGCCAACGTTCGGCAGCGGTGGACGAGGGACTATGTTGCCGGAACACGGAGGCCAAGCAAATCTAGCCGTGACAGGCAAATCGCACTTCAGAGCTGCCCTATCCAAGCGTCGAGATCCCGGAGCGCCCTCTCGACATGAGCCTTCCGCCGGTCCTTCCGGGAAAGACGGCGACCATCGTCCGGCAGGGCAGGGAAAATCCCGAAATTCACGTGCATGGGCTGAAACGTGTCCGGATCCGCCTGGACAATGTAGCGGACCAGGGCACCCAGGCTCGTGGTTGGGGGCGGCAACGCAAGCGGCATCCCCTTGGACCACCGGGCAGCGTTCCTGCCCACGAGCAGACCGGTGGCGGCAGATTCGATGTACCCCTCCACCCCGGTAAGCTGACCGGCAAAGAAGATCCTTGGGTCTTTCTTCAGCTGGAACGTGGGCAGGAACAAGCGTGGCGCGTTCACAAAGGCGTTTCGGTGCACGCTCCCTAATCGGAAGAAATGCGCATCTTCCAAGCCTGGAATCATCCGGAAAACCCGTTTCTGCTCAGGCTGGGTCATCTTTGTCTGGAAGCCGACCATGTTCAGCAGACTTCCCGCCGCATTGTCCCTTCGAAGTTGGACGACCGCATAGGGCCTCTTGCCTGTCTTCGGATCGATCAGGCCCACCGGCTTCATCGGCCCGTACGCAAGGGTCTCCCGACCCCTGACCGCAAGATCCTCAACGGGCATACACCCCTCGAACGGGGGAATCTCCTCGAACTCTCGGGGGGAGACCTTCTCGGCTTCGAGGATTTCTGTTACGAACCGATGGTAGGTCTCCTCGTCCATCGGACAGTTCAGGTAATCCGCCCCACCCTTATCGTAGCGGGAAGCCCAGTAGGTCTTTTCGTAGTCGATCGAGTCGGCGGCCACGATCGGTGCGATGGCGTCGTAGAAGTAGAGGGCATCCGCATCGGTCAGATCCTGGAGCGCCTTGGCCATCGCCTCCGACGGGAGCGGCCCGGTGCAGATCAGCACCGTTTGCGGCTCCGCCGGAATGCTTGTGGCCTCCTCCCGGACGATCCGGACCCCCTCGTCCTCGAGAATCCGGGTAATCCGTCGGGAGAACACCTCCCGGTCCACCGCAAGGGCGGAACCTGCCGGCACGGTCGTCTCTTCGGCCACCGACATGGTGAGGGAATCGAGCCTGCGCATCTCCTCCTTCAGGAGTCCGGCGGTGGTCTCGAGAGATCGGGAACGCAGGGAGTTCGAACAAACAAGCTCCGCAAGAGACGCGGACCGGTGGGCCGGGGAAAACCTCTTCGGCTTCATCTCGACGAGTGTCACAGGGACGCCCGCCCGACGGGCCTGCCACGCGGCTTCAGCGCCGGCCAGTCCCCCACCGATGATCAGAATTTCTTCGGACGACATGGTGCCTGGCCCAATCAACCCTGCAATAGGGGGCTAATTCTCCAAAAACAATTTAATATCAGCAGTTTACAGATTAAGTGGTGAGTTGGCAACACCCGGCTGAGCGCACCTGGATTTACGGTTTCACGGGTGCCATCGGCTCCATCCCGAGTGGTAAGTTCTGTCTGGGATGACGTAAGCTCACCGCTCAGATTTGCTTATCCGGGCGGTTTCTTCAGGGTGGGAAACAAGCGGAAACTCTTATCCATCCAAGGTGCGTCTTGCTCTGTTGACGGGCATCTATTTATTCTTCTTTTCCTTTTTTAATTTTCGCTTGTCCTTTA
>JAQYVQ010000371.1 GCA_030145435.1 Syntrophobacteria bacterium
CAGGAGAGTCTAGCTGTTCGGTACCGTCCTGGGTTCCGTCTCCGATTTACTTGGGCTCCGTCTCTCCCTCCCCCTACAAAGTCGCCCGGCACAAATCTCCGACGGAACCCAGGACAGCACCTAATCATTCGAGCCCTGCCAGGAAAACATAGCGATATTTTCCTGTCGACCCCCTAGCCCCACACCCCCCCCCAGCAAGGAGAATGCCACATGCCGAAATGTGACGACATCAAGAAGGTGATGATTATCAGCTCCGGCCCGATCGTTATCGGCCAGGCCTGCGAGTTCGATTACTCCGGAACACAGGCGTGCAAGGCCCTTCGGAAGCTGGGCTACGAGATCGTGCTGGTCAACTCCAACCCGGCCACGATCATGACCGACCCGGGCATGGCGGATGTGACTTACATCGAACCCCTTACCGCGGACGTCATGGAGGAAATCATTGCCAAGGAAAGGCCTGACGCGCTCCTTCCCAACCTTGGGGGCCAGTCCGGCCTGAACCTTTCCTCCGAGCTCTACAGGAAGGGGGTGCTCGAGAAGTACGGCGTCCAGATCATCGGGGTCCAGGCGGATGCCATCGAGCGCGGGGAGGACCGGCAGGCCTTCAAGGACACGATGAACCGGCTCGGCATCGACATGCCGAAGAGCAAGGTCTCCCGAAGCGTGGAGGAGGCCCTGAAGATCGCTTCCGAACTTGGTTACCCGGTCGTCCTGCGGCCGGCCTACACCATGGGCGGCACCGGGGGAGGGCTGGTCTACAACGAGGAGGAGTTGCGGGTGGTGGCCAGCCGCGGGCTGTCCGTGAGCCTGGTGGGTCAGGTCCTGGTCGAGGAATCGGTCCTCGGGTGGGAGGAGCTCGAGCTCGAGGTGGTCCGCGACGCCAAGAACCAGATGATCACCGTCTGCTTTATCGAAAACGTGGATGCCATGGGCGTGCACACCGGTGATTCCTTCTGTACAGCCCCCATGCTGACCATCGACCCGGACCTCCAGGCCCGGCTCCAGAAATATTCCTACGACATCGTCGAGGGCATCCAGGTGATCGGGGGCACGAACATCCAGTTCGCCCACGACCCGAAGACCGGAAGGGTGGTCGTGATCGAGATCAACCCCCGGACCTCGCGTTCCTCTGCCCTGGCATCCAAGGCGACCGGTTTTCCGATCGCCTTCGTCTCCTCCTTGCTCGCAGGAGGCCTGACGATGGACGAAATCCCCTACTGGAGAGAGGGGACCCTGGAGAAGTACACGCCCTGGGGAGACTACGTGGTGGTGAAGTTCGCCCGCTGGGCCTTCGAGAAGTTCCCGGGTGCCGTGGACAAGCTCGGCACCCAGATGCGGGCCGTGGGCGAGGTGATGAGTATAGGGAAGAACTACAAGGAGGCCTTCCAAAAATCGATTCGATCCCTGGAGACCGGACGTTACGGGCTCGGATTTGCGAAGGATTTCAACGAGAGACCCCTCGAGGAGCTCATGAGCATGCTCAGCGAGCCCACGAGCGAGCGCCAGTTCATCATGTACGAGGCCCTGCGAAAAGGTGCCCGGGTGGATGACCTGTACGAGAAGACCTACATCAAGCGATGGTTCATCGAGCAGATGAAGGAACTGGTGGCACTCGAGGATGAGATCCTCGAGTGCAAGGGAAGGGGCATTCCGGACAAGCTGTTGACAGCGGCCAAGAAAGACGGGTTTTCGGACCGGTACCTTTCCCAGCTTCTTGGTGTGGAGGAGCGCGACATCCGGGAACAGCGCACTTCCCTGAACGTGGTCGAGGCCTGGGAGCCCGTGCCGGTAAGCGGAGTGGAGAATGCGGCCTATTACTACTCCACGTACAACGCCCCGGACAAGGTGGAGGTCAGTGACCGGAAGAAGATCATGATCCTGGGGGGCGGCCCGAACCGTATCGGACAGGGAATCGAGTTCGACTACTGCTGTGTGCACGTGGCCATTGCGATCCGTGACCTTGGATACGAGTCGATCATGGTGAACTGCAACCCGGAGACGGTCTCCACCGACTACGATACATCGGACAAGCTCTATTTCGAGCCCCTCACCGTGGAGGATGTCCTGAGCATTTACGAGAAAGAGAAGCCCCTGGGGGCCGTCGTGCAGTTCGGGGGGCAGACGCCGCTCAACATCGCCAGGGAGCTGGAGCAGGCCGGGGTGAAGATCCTGGGGACCTCGCCCGAGACGATCGACCTGGCCGAGGACCGTGACCGGTTCCGCCAGGTGATGACAAAGCTCGGGATCCCGCAAGCCGACTCTGGGATGGCCAGCACCCTGGAGGAGGCCCTTGGGATTGCCGGGCGAATCGGCTACCCCCTGATGGTCAGGCCGTCCTATGTCCTCGGAGGCCGTGGCATGGAGGTCGTTCACGATGAGGAGATGCT
>JAQYVQ010000042.1 GCA_030145435.1 Syntrophobacteria bacterium
GGCGGCTCGATACGAAAGCCGGCAATTCTCCCGCGGCCTCTGGAAGAAGATGGCCGGGGCCGGCCTGTTCGGGTTTCTCATCCCGACCCGGTACGGGGGCTCGGGCCAGGGCCCCGAGGCGCTGGTGGAGGCGATCGAGGCTTTCGTCCTGGGCGGCCAGGATCTGGGCCTGTGCCTCTCCTGGTTGGATCACCTCCTGATTCATTCTCACGTGATCGCAAGGTTCGGCTCTGAGCAGCAGAGGGAGCGAACCTTGCCCGGCCTGGTCACAGGGGAACGGGTCGGCGCTCTGGCCGCCTCGGAGCCGGAGACAGGGGCCAACCCGGTGAAGATGAAGGCCCGGGCGGAGAGGCAAGACGGAACGTACCGCATCCACGGCCACAAGCTCTTCATCACCAATGGGCCGGTTGCGGACCTGATCATCGTCCTGGCCCGCACCGGACCCGCCCCCGGAAAGGAAAGCATCTCGGCCTTTCTTATGGACACAACCACTCCGGGGTTTCGGGTCAAGAAGGAGATGGACTTCGGGTTTCTGCACACCTCGCCCCACGGAGAGCTCCTTTTCGACGGCTGCGTTGTGCCGGCCGAGAACCTTTTGGGGAATCTCGGGGACGGCCACGTCCGTATCTCCCGGGCCGTCTTCGGCTGGGAACGCTTCATGGGCATGGTGATCTTGACCGCCCATTTTCGGCTGATTCTCGACGGGATGCTCCGGCTCATGGCAGACCGCGGTGCCCCCCCTGACGGGGAGGCACGAAGCCTCGTGGCCGAGCTTCACATCACTCTGGAAGGCCTCCGTGAATTCTCGAAAGGACTGGCCTGCGAGGTCCTCGACCGAACCGACCTGGACGCGCGCCTCACCGAACGCCTGCTGTTCACGGCAGGCCTCTTGAGGGATTGGTGGGATCGTTTCCAACAGCTTCGGAAAGGCGTCTCCGAGATCCCCGCGTTCCCCCTCGGAATCCTCCTGAAGGATGCACAACTCTTGAATGTAGGCAGCCAGCTCTACGACATCCAGAAAGCTCGGGTGGCCGAAAGGTTGCTCGAGAGGGTGACAGCCGGGGAATCGATGTAGGATACTGAAGAAGAAGGGTTCCAGGAAGAGTAAGGACTGCAAGGCGCCCGAAACGGAGGAGGGAAGATGTTCAGCTCGTACCAGGAAGTTCAGGACCGATTCGACTCCCAGCAGTACATCTGCAACCAGGAGACAGCGACCGTTGTCTACCTCGCCTCCCAGATGCAACGCCCCCTGCTCGTGGAGGGGCCTGCCGGGGTGGGCAAGACCGATCTTGCCAAGGTCCTGGCCTCCTCCCAGGGCCTGAACCTCATTCGATTGCAGTGCTACGAAGGCCTGGACGAGACCAAGGCGCTCTACGAGTGGGAGTATTCCAAGCAGATTCTCTACACCCAGATCCTGAAGGACAAGATCGCCGAGACCCTCCAGGAAGTGAGCACGCTCTCCGAGGCTGTCGAGAGGATCTCGACCGAGGAGGATGCCTTCTTCTCGGAGCGTTTCCTCGTGGCCCGTCCCCTGCTGAAGGCGATCCTGTCGGACGAAATCACGGTCCTTCTCATCGACGAGGTGGACAAGTCCGACCCGGAATTCGAGGCCTTTCTGCTCGAGGTGCTCAGCGACTTTCAGGTCAGCATCCCGGAGATCGGCACCCTCAAGGCCCGACAAATCCCCCTGGTGGTGCTCACGAGTAACAACAGCCGCGAACTGAGCGATGCGCTCAAGCGCAGATGCTTCTACCTGTATCTCGACTTCCCGTCCACGGAACAGGAAGCGGCCATCCTCAAGAAAAAGGTCCCCGGCCTCGACGACCGGCTCCTCCGTCAAGTCGCCGAGGCGCTGGCGTCGATGCGGAAGCTGGATCTCAAGAAGCCGCCCAGCATCGGAGAAAGCCTGGATTGGGCCAAGGCCCTCGTCCTGCTCAATGCGGACCGACTCGGTCCGGAAATAATCCGGACGACCCTGCCGACCCTGATCAAGTACCCGACAGACCGGGAACGGGTTCTCAAAGACTTGGGAAGAATCCTGCCGCGCGAGCAAGAAGAGACCTAAACGGTACACCACCAACGCTTCATCCGGATACGATGCAAAGAGCCGTCCTCGCATTCGCAAACACATTACGAAAGAACGGGATTCGGATCTCCGTGGACGAGGTCCTGAGCGCCTTGACCGGAATCGAGCTGATTGATCTCGCGAGCAGGACACAGTTCAAGACCGTGCTCAAGACAACGTGGATCAAGAGCGCAGATGAAATCGAAGAGTTCAACCGTCTCTTCGAGCTTTTCTTCGCCGACTTCTCGGTGCCCGAAGAGGCACTCTCCGAGTCACTCGCCCAGGGGAAACTCCAGGAGACCCTCCAGGAAATACTCGACCAGGCCAACGGCGTTTTGTCCCCCGAATTCCGGCAGATGGTCCTCGAGGGAATCGCCGCCCTGGCCGCCACCCTGCCCGAGGTGGCGGAGCGGATCGGACTGGGGAATATCCGCTACCCGCTGCAGACGAGCCACTTTGCCCAGAAGATCCGCAGGGAACTCGGGATGGATCACTGGGCGTCCGAAGCAGACCATCTGCTCTCGCTGGTCGAGCAGGAAGGGGCCTCCGAGGAGGATCGCGCGGCCCTGGAAGCCGGGATCGCCGAGAGGACCGACATCTTCGGAGAGATGATCCGCGAATACGTCGGACGACAAGCACAGTCGCTGATCAGAAAGGACGACCTCCGGGACCTTCCGAGAGACATCATGGAAAAAGGGTTCGGGGCACTGACACCTTGGGAAATACAGGCCATGCGGGAGGCGATCCGGGAAATGGTCCAGAAGATCCGAGACGAATCCGCACTGCGCCAGAAGCGAAAACAACGGGGGCGGTTCGACCTCAAGCACACCCTTCGAAGAAGCATGGCCTACGGGGGCATTCCCCTGGAGGTGGCGTTCCGGAAGCGCAAGAAATCCAAAACACGGATCGTTACCCTGTGCGATGTCTCCAGCTCGGTCTGGAACGCCTCGCGGTTCATGCTCCACCTTCTGTACTCACTCCAGGACCAGTTCGACAAGGTCCGAAGCTTTGTCTTCGTCGATCAGCTCGGAGAGGTGACCGAGTGTTTCGAGCGGCACGAGGTAGACGAGGCGATCGAGACGGCCCTGAATCAGGCCGACATCCCGTACAACCGGTACACGGACTACGGGAACGTGTTCAAGCAGTTCTTCGAAGAGTACATGGATGCGGTGAATCGAAAGACCACCTTCATCGTGATCGGGGACGGCCGGAACAACTTCTTCGTGCCGGGCGAGGAGTATCTCGCCCGCGTACGGTCGCGCGC
>JAQYVQ010000056.1 GCA_030145435.1 Syntrophobacteria bacterium
GTTTCGGTACCGACGAAGAAGTACTGGGCGCAGGGCGCACAGTAGTCGCTTCGTTCCCTGGGGGCCGTCCAGGGATCCGGGTCCCGGGGCGCCTTCCAGCGCAGGGCCCCGACGGGCGGCTTGGCAAAGGGAATCGCCTTCCAGACCCAGGTCTCCGCCTTTCCTTGGACGCCCCTGACGGGCCCCGATCGGGTCTGGGTGAGCGGGTCTCCGGTCCAGGCCGGGCCGTTCGTGGAGCCCGGGATCTCCTCGTCGTCACCGCAGCCGACCGTAAGAAAGCCGATCAGGGCGGCAACGGCCACAATCACCAAAGCATAATCGAAGAACCTTTTTCGTCGATCCGTATTCGAACGGGAGCCGTTCATCTCGATGTCGACACGCAAGGGGCCGGCCTCCATAGGAAGATCCTCCGTTGTTCGAGTAAGAAAGGTCTATCGCATGACTTCCACCCGGTGGAAGGCCTCTGCCAGTTCGAAATCCTCACCCTCGGCCAATAACTCGCACAGGGGCCTCAGCCAACTCTCCAGGTCCGGCGTCCCGAGGGTGCGGGCGATCTCGCCCATCTGGCTCTCGTGGCATCGCAGGGCGGCCGCCTTCCGGTCAAAGGTGCCGGTGATATCGGAGCGAAAGTTGACGTCCTCGGAATCCCAGAACAACAGCTCCCGCACCTTGTGAGGCTCCAGGCCCTCCTCCAGCAAGTCAGGGCATGCCATGTGGTCCCTGGCATACGGGTAGACCGCGTCCAGGACGACCTGGCCCGTGATACGGTGGTCACGATGGGAGATGTAACGACGATAGGGGTCAGAGGTCACGACGGTCCCGGGCCGGTAGGCCCTGAGCAGCCGGACGATCTGCTTCCGGAATTCGGGGGTATCTTCCAGGCCCTGATCCGGGTATCCCAGAAACACGACCTCACGGACGCCCAGGGCCCCGGCCGCTTCCCGTTGCTCCTTCTCCCGTATCTCTGCCAGGCGCTCGGGCGCCATGTCGCGGTCGGACGTGCCCTTGTCTCCGGTCGTACAAACGACGAAGACAACCTGCTTTCCATCCCGTGTCCACGCCGCTACGGTGCCTCCTGCACCGAATTCCGCGTCGTCCGGGTGGGGTGCGATTACCAGCACATCAGCTCGTTCCGTCACGTTGTGCCGCCTGGCCTTTCTTCCAGCAAGGATGCGTTACGTTAGATCAGCGTATCGGTTTGTACGATCGGAACGTCTGCCGAGGGGCCCCCTGTACATTCCTGCCGCTTCTTCTCGAGCAGCAGGGCGTATTCGTGGATCATGGCCGACGCAACACCCGACCAGCTCCAGTCGAGGACCGAGGCACGAATCTCTTCGGCCGGCAGCACCTTCGAACCGGGCAGGAAGGCTTCCATGGCCTCGGCAAGCGTCGGGGGAGAGGCATCTTGCACCACGCATCCTGTCTCATCCTGACGGATGATTCTCTCCATCGCACCCACCTGGGTCGTTACAACGGGTGTGCCGCAGGCCAGGGACTCGAGGGCGACCAGCCCGAAGCTTTCGTAGTGGGAGGGCAATGCCAGCACGTCGGCTGCACTGTAGTAGAAAGGCATGTCCTCGTGATCGACCCTGCCCACGAAGGTCACCCGATCCAGGATTCCAAGACGCCTCGACAGGCTCGTCAATTCCCGAGACTCTGGGGTCTGTTCGCCGTCGCCGCCTACGAGCATCAGTCTGAGATCCCGGTTCCGCTTCAGGTGGGCCGTGGCCTCGAGCAGCCTGTCGATCCCCTTCAAGGCGGCAAACCTCCCCACATAGAGGAGGACCGATTCGTCCGGGTCGAGACCGAGTTGCTCTCTGGCCCGGGCCTTTCCGACGGGACGAAAGCGGCCCAGGTCTACCCCGCAGGGGACCACCCCGACCGCTTCGCGGGGCACGCCGCAAAACCGCACCAGATGCTCCTTTTCTCTCTCCGACGCGGCCAGGATACGGTCGCAGTCGGCGGCCAGTTGCTTCTCCGTCGTGATGCGAAGTTCCGGCTCTACCTGTCGATGAAAGAGCGCGTTCTTCACCGCACCGAGCGTGTGGAACATCAACAGGTGGGGGATACGCCATCGCTCCTGTGCCCACCACCCGACCTGACCCGAAAGCCAGTAATGGCTGTGTACCAGGTCGTACCGAAGGGCCTCGGAGCTTCGCGACGCTTCCAGCTCTCGGAAGAAGTCTTCCAGGCTGGGAAAAAGTCCCGCCTTGTTGACCGCTTCCCCGTCTCCGGCCCCCAGATGAACGAGCCGGACATTCGTACCGAGGTCGACAACCTTGTCGCACGCCGAACCGTGGGAACGCGTGTAGATGTCCACGAGATGGCCGCGCCTTCCCATTTCCCGGGCAAGCTCCCGGATGTAGACGCTCATTCCCCCCGTGTCTTTGGTGCCCAGCTTTCCCACCGGGCAGGAATGAACGCTCAGCATTGCGATCCGGAGCGGCGAAACCTCCAAAGGACAGCCTCCTCGACTCACGAAGAACAAGATCCTCGGTTCCGGTCGAAAGTTCAGACAATGCGCAACCTGCACCTGTACAGCGAAACCGGCTTGCCCCCCAAGCGACGCTTGTACGTTTCAGGGCCCTTCAGAAAATCAAATCTCTTCTTGCCTTCCCGAATCGCCTCTCGGATGCTGAGAACCTTGCTGAGGAAACCCACGCTCAGCGAACGGAAGCGATTGTCGTACCCATTGTTGTAGAGATACACGGTGGAAGGATCATGAAAACACATTACCGCAGCTGCGGGCTTTGCATCAAGTTCGAGAAAAGAGAGCGTGAGGAGACCTGCCTCTGCCATCGCTTCCGCCAGAGACCGGAAGAAGCGGGCCCTCCGGCTCGTCATGAAGGCCGCCTTGTCCGACCGGTTCGCCCCAAAGAACCCAAGGAAGGTATCCATCGAAGGCCCGACCTCATGCGGGTCGTCCACCCTGCGGAATTCGATCCGGGCCGCCTCCTCGAGCCTCCTTAGCTTCCGTCGTATCTCGTGCCGTTCCGTCCCCTTCAACAGGCCCAGGTAGGCCTCCCAGGTCGCCGGCAGGGCCAGCTCGTAAGAGACGTCCTCGCGGTCGAGGGTGAACTCGCATTTGAGCCTTTCCGCCACAGGGACGAGATCGCTCATCACCGTCGAGTCAGCCCGTACAGGACCCAGCTCCAGGTGTCGGATCCCCTGCTGTTTCAGCTCCTCGATCAGGACCCGAAAGAACTCCGGCCCTCGCCCGGGGGCAACGATGAAATCCAGATAGTCACACACATCCGGATCCCCAATGAAACGGGCCTCTCCCTCCAGCACCCGCAAGGGCGCGATGCCGATCAGCTCCTCTCCATGCCTCACGCCCATGATACGGGGCGCCCACCCGGCGCCGAATGTGGTCCACCACACCTTCAACCAGGGGGGAAGAACGAACGGACAGCTCCATGGGAGGGACGCTTCGGAAGCGAGCCAATAGGAAGAGAGGGTTTCAAAAGTCTCCCTCGTTACAGCATACGCTTCGGCTTCCAGGGAAGAGCAGACCATCATTCTCTCGCCTTCAAAAGAGGACGTCTCGAACCGCTCCGGGGATAGGAACCCCGATTCAGGACGCCTACCGCCACCTGGGCCCCCCGTCCGTGTCTTCGATGACGATGCTCGCCCGCTCGAGGCTGTCGCGGATCGCATCCGCATCCTGCCATTGCTTGTTCTGTCGGAAGCTCTCCCTCAGAGCGAGCAGTTCCTCCACCAGCGGCGCAAGGCGATCCACCGGGTCTGCTGCGGAAGAAGCGAGCTTCACCCCGATCGAAACGATCATCTCTCTCAATATCTCCCTGGCCTGGGAGATGAACTCCCCGCTCTCGAGGGCCTGCTGGGCCTCCCAGATCGCACGGTCCAGTTCGAGAAGGGCATTGGTCGCGTCTCCCGGTTCGCCCGCCTCGAGGCCCTGCTGGAAGGCATCCTCGATTCGATGAATCTCGTCCCAGAAGGAGCCCCCCACTGTCTCCGTCGACACCTCAGCATCGATCTCCACCGGAGCTTCTCTTCTCCACCCCTCGCCGACACTCCCCCCACGCAGGACATCCACAGGGAACCGCTCTCCCCTCTCAAAGAATCTCTCGGCCCCGTTTCGTCGCAGGGTCGCGCGGCCGATCCCCCTGATGACGGCCTCTTCGTTCTCGAGATCGATCAGGCAGGCGGTGTGCTCGTCCAGCCCCAATACTGAGGAGCCTTCCGGCAGGAGGGCTTCGAGTTTTCTGAAGCGGGGCTCGCCCATGTAACAGAACCGGGTGTCATGGGTGCCTCCCTCGGCGTTGTTCCAGTGGGGAACCACAACGAGATCCAGCCCGAAACGGCCGAGGAGATCCATTCCCTCCACCCAGTGAAGCGCCTCGCCCACCTTGTAGACCTCGTAAACAGGGAGGGTGAACCGCCCAACGGTCAGGGCGGCGGCGCTGGCGGCCACCAGACACCCCCCATCCTCCACCCTGGCCGCCAGGATGTCCGGAATGGGTGTTTGCCTCCAGTGGCGGACCGCATAGGAGGGGCTCCCGGGCCCTATCAGCACGTAGTCTGCCTGGCGCAGGGTCTGAAAGGCCTGCTCCGCCTCGTAGGGCGTCGTCGTTTCAGTCGACTTGAAAGAGGCAACAGACATCGTCTGTTGCACACGGGTGCGAAAATACTCGACGGCCCTCTCGGACAGCTGGTCCACGTTGAGCTGGAAGCCGGCCGGCGTGTCCAGAAAGACGGCTCGCGGGGACCCACTCGTCCTGGCCAACAGCTCCTTGTGGACCTCGACCATGGTGGCGGTCAGTTCACCCGAGCCCATCAACGCAATGACCCCCTTACTCGACGACATACGGAACGCCCTCGAACCATCCCGAACGGTTTATGACTCCTGAAACATCCAGGCTAACACAGTCGATTCCGCCTTGCCAATTCACGGAGTCGCCACGATTCCCTTTCCGGCAGCAAGAATAAGCTTGACATTATCCCAATGTTTTCGGTATTTTATAAAAACCTATATGTTTGCTAGGAATTGGATCCGTCACCGGCGGGACCGACCCCCTGGACCAGAAGGAGGAACGGCATTGGAAAAGAAAAAGATTCTCGTCATCGAGGACGAACAGGACACCGCAAGCTACCTCACAACCCTTTTTGAGGACAACGGCTACGACGCCTTGACCGCCAAAAACGGACAAGAAGGGATGCAGATCGCCAGGCAGGAGAGCCCGGACCTGATCACG
>JAQYVQ010000060.1 GCA_030145435.1 Syntrophobacteria bacterium
AACCGGGCTCTATCCGACCATGCTGCCGTCGACCCTGAACGCGGATTACAGCATCACCGCATTCAATTCGGCCTCGAGCCCGCTCACCCTGAAGATCATGCTGGTCGTGGCGCTGATCTTTGTGCCCATCGTGATCGCCTACCAGACCTGGGTCTTCGTATTGTTCAAGGATAAGGTTACAAAGGAGGATCTAGCCCACGAAGCTTACTAGCGGGGTGACTTGCAGATATCACTGTGTTTCATGAGAAGCGCGGGCTCGGTGCTGTCTGGTGTTCCCTCTCCGATTTGCTTGGGCTCCGTCTCCCTCTCCCCCGTAGTCGCCCGGCACAAATCTCCGAGGGAACCCCAGACAGCACCGAGCAGCCCGAATTCTGCCAGGAAATGCAGCGACAGATGCCTATGGACCCACTCGCGTGAGTTCCGAGCTTATCGTGCTATCCCCTGCTGCAACGGGGTGCCCCGGATGCCCCACGCCCCCACTTACGGTTCACGGCTGGAAGTGTCGATGTTGGTAGGGACCAGCGACTGAACTCGGGCGTGCAGGCGGGCGGGGACCCTGACACCTGATCCCCGACCCCTGACCCCTGTCTTTAGGCGGAGGCTTTCATCTTTTGTAGCGGCTCGCCTCGCACGCTGAATACGACCTCTTCCACCGGAATGGCCGCCTTGGATGCCTTCAGGGCCTCCTTCACGATGTGTGAGAGGCCGGAACAGCAAGGCACCTCCATCATGGCGATCGTAATGCTGCGCGGTTTTGCCGTCTTGAAGACCTCCGTGAACTTTTCGATGTAGGCCTCGGCATCGTCGAGCTTCGGGCACCCCATCATCACAACCCGTCCCACCATGAGGTCCCTGTGAAGCCCCGCGTAGGCCCCCCCGACACAGTCGGCAAGGATCAGCAGATCCGCTCCTTTCAGGAAAGGAGCCGTGGGCGGGATCAACTTGATCTGGATCGGCCAGTGGGTCAGGGCCGATTCGCCCCGGCCGGCGCCAACGGCCGGGCCCGCATTCGGACAAGCCTTGTCGCCTTCGAAGCTCCGGATTTGCGTGGAAGGGCATCCACAGGCCATCGTTTGCTCGGCCGCCTCTTCAGGTTGCTCGACCGTCTTCAGGTACTCTTCCACGGCCTCCTCGTCGAAGTCATCCGCTTCTCGCTCGATTACGTGAAGGGCGTCCATCGGGCAATCCCCCAGACATGCGCCCAGGCCATCGCAGTACTTATCAGCCACCAGTTTCGCCTTTCCATCGATCACCTGGATGGCCCCTTCCGCACAACCAGGAACGCACTGACCGCATCCGTCGCAACGCTCCTCGTCTATTTCAATGATCTTTCTCATGACCTTTTTCATCGTTTGCTCCTCGTTCGCTCGTCTCACTGACAGTCTAAACGGCGGTCTTCATTTTTTCCGGTTCCTCTCGCCGCAGGAGGATCTTCCCTGCCAATTTTCGTCCGCTCGGCGTCAGGAGAGCCTTATCGATCCAGGCGGACAGCTTCTCGGGGTCTGTCGGGGAGCTCTCTTGCTTCTCCTCCATGTTGACGATCATATCTGCATCGTACACGGCTCTGAAGTTCGCCGTTTCCTCGTCTCGCGGATGGTGATGATGGGCCACGATGTCACAGACCTCGTCCACGAGTTCCTCGTCCGCTCCCAACCTCTCCAGCATCTCCCTCGCAACGGGCGGCCCTTCTTCTTCCTGATACCGGGCCGCCGTGCTGTTGTGCTTCTTCTCCGCTTCCTTGATCCCGATGTCGTGGAGGTATGCCGCACACAACACAACCGCAAGCCCCCCACCCTCCTCGCTCGCAATTCGCTCTGCGTACCTGGCCACCTTCGTGGCGTGGCCGATCCGCTTGAAGTCCGTCTTGAAGTAGCGCTTCATCTCCACAGCGACCCGGTCCTTCAGGAGGTCCTTGCGTTTCGCCAGAAGCTCGGGCGGCATATCTCCGAGGCACTGCTCGGCGAACTTGCAGTACGCGGCGCAGCCGAAGTCCATCTTGGGATTGACGAACCGATGTCCGCAGGCCTTGCACCTGCGGATCGGTTCGTCCTTGAAGAACTCTATAGCGCTCCCGCACTTCGGACAAGGCATGTCAAAGATGTCTCCGGGCTTCCAGTTTCTACTGTCCTGTCCTGGGCACTGCATCAGCATTTACTCCTGCACAAGCGGTTTCTCCGAAGTAAAGGGGTTTCTCCGAAGTAAAGGGGTTCTCAGGCGGCGAGTGCGGCCTTCAGGTCTTCGTCCGGCGTCGTAATCGGCTTGATGTCGAAATTCTTGACCAGGACATCGAGCACATTCGGCGTGATGAAGGCCGGAAGAGTCGGCCCCAACCGGATTCCCTTGATGCCCAGATGCAGCAGGGTGAGCAGGATAGACACCGCCTTCTGCTCGTACCAGGATATGATCATGGACAGTGGCAACTCGTTCACCCCGACATCGAAGGCCTTCGAAAGGGCGACCGCGATCTGGACGGCGGAGTAGGCATCGTTGCACTGACCTACATCGAGCAGTCTCGGTATGCCGCCGATATCCCCCAGCTGCTTGTCAAAGAATCGGAACTTGCCGCATGCAAGGGTGAGGATCACGCAGTCATTAGGGACCTTCTCGACGAACTCGGTGTAGTAGTCTCGTCCGGGTTTGGCCCCGTCACATCCCCCGACGAGGAAGAAGTGGCGAATCGCACCGGCCTTCACAGCCTCGATCACCTTGTCCGCAACGCCCATGACCGCGTTCCGCGCGAAACCCACCATCACCGACCCGGCATCCGTGTCTTCGGCAAACCCGGGCAGGGCAAGGGCCCTTTCGACAAGCGGCGCGTAGTCGTGGCCGGCGAGGTGGGTCACGCCAGGCCATCCCACCAAGCCGGTCGTGAAGATATTCTGCCCATAGGATTCCTTCGGCTTCTGGATGCAGTTGGTGGTCATCAGGATCGCACCGGGAAAATCGGCAAAGTCCTTTGCCTGGTTCTGCCAGGCGGTTCCGTAA
>JAQYVQ010000145.1 GCA_030145435.1 Syntrophobacteria bacterium
GTGTTCAACCAGCGGCTCTCCGAGAACCGGGCCTTGTCGGTTCGGAACTACATGGTGCTGAAGGGCATCACTCCGGACAGGCTCAGAGCGATCGGCTACGGGGAGACAAACTTCGTGGCAACGAACGACACGGCCGAGGGCAGGCAGCAGAACCGCAGGGTGGAGTTCAAGTTCCTCGGCCAGGATGCGGTCGGGCTGCCGGTGCTTCACTTCAAGGTCGGCAAGAGCGAACTGACCGACGCGTCCATGAACGATCTGAACACGATCGCCGAGAAGCTGAAGGCCCGCCCGAACGTGCGGGTCGAGATATCCGCCTACACCGATTCCTCCGGCTCTGCAGACTTGAACAAGAAACTCTCCCAGAAGAGGGCGGAAATGGTGAAGGATATGCTCGTTGCCAAGGGGGTTGCCCCGGAGAACCTCAAGCCGGTCGGCCGAGGTGCAACGAACTTCCTGACCACGAACGCAACGAAGGAAGGCAGGGAGATGAACCGGCGCGTTGAGTTCACGATCTTCTGGGCCAGCGGCTGGTAAGAGGGTGCTTCCGGAATAGGAAGCATCGAGAAGCCATGCATACCAAGCCCGGTGACAACACGACAAACGGTGTCGTCACCGGGCTTTTTTTTGGCTCTACCTTCGTCCTCGTCCTAGAGGAGACCAATCGCAGTCATTCTCGTGAAGACGGGAATCCCTTGTCCAAGCCGCAAAATCTGCCATGAAATCTACCCACCGGGCGAAGCCCGATGAAGGCCATGCTCCGTCCGAATAACGCCTGCGTAACCAGTGCGGGCTAGGAAACTGAACATCCCTATCCAACATCTAGGCGGCAACATCTGAGCGGACTTTCTGCACCCCGGGGGACGGTCTGGCCATTGTCACCATCTGCTCGAAATGTGAACACCCACCAATCCTGTAAGGGGCAAGCATTTGGGCAAGTTTTGATACAAGAGGGGGACCACCTGGAAGTGTGACAGAAATGACAAGGTTCTATGCCTCCAGAAGACCTTGAACGCAAACTTGCCGCCATTCTGAGTAGGGAGCATTATCGAACCCAAGAAATTAGGACCATCTTACGTTTTTATTTCCCGGGGTCCCAGTAGTGCCAGTACTTTTCCGGGACCAAATGATGGTTCCGGTGGGTGAGCAAAGGGAACCACCCCCTTATGAACAGGCTTTTCAGCGCCCTTTTCGGCTTATAGAAGACGAAGACCCGTTCGAGGTGACACCCGCGGCGGATCTTGGCTTCATATTTGAGTCGCCCGAAAAACACCTTCCGTATTCCTCTTGAGATGGCGTCCTCTATTCGATGGTACATGAGGTTGAAATAGGTGAAATCCTTCCCCGTCACCTCGCGATCGATACCCAGAAAAAGGAAGTATGTTGTCCTTCCCCGTTGGAGTGCAACACTGCACCCGGTCATCCGTTCGGCCCTCTCTGCTATATAGAACGATACCTCTTCCTGAAGGTAGGCGAAGGCCTTCCCGAAAAAGCTCTCGTCGAACATCCAAGGCACGCCATTGTAGTCGCGATATTGCCGATCGAGCATCCGGTGCATTCCCGGTCCGTATCCCCCCAGTTCATGCAGTTGTCGAATCCGGGTGCCATCCCTTCGGCTGCGTTTGATTTCTCTACGTATGGAATTGGCCGCTTTCTTCCGTTTCGAACGAATGAAGCCGATGTATCCCTCGAAGTCTGAGAAGTTCAGGTCGAGTATACATACGGGGATTTCTTCCGCCCCATGGAAACCTCTGCGCTTCAGTTGATGAACCACCTCAGCTTCCTCTTCCATGATACCGGGAAACGCCAGGGACAACCCGTGCTCTCGCCCCAGGGATTCCAAGGCGCTGATCAGGCGAGACATCACCAGATCCCGGACCTCCTTCGTGAGATCCTTGCTGACGAGCAGGTGTGCTCCATACCCGTAAAGGGATCCGCAAATAAGCGCCGGCATCAGGGAAAGGCCCAGGACTCCGGCCAGGGACTTGAACCGTCCAAATACGATATGGTCAAGATTCCCGAAAAGTGGATTGGCTTGCATGTGGTAACATACCGTAGCGCCCACGATTCCGTCCGACGCATTTGCTGTAAGATAATAGGGGGAAACGGGCACAACCAGGGATTCCTCGATGAGTCTCAGCCAGCCATGGGAGGCGAGAACATTTTCCCCGGAAAGGGAATCCCAGGATTTGACATCGATCTGTGTGATGGTGCGGCAACATCGAATCTCGAGCGTTTCACCGATCGAACGGAGCTGTGAAGAAGGATTCATTTTTACGCTCTCTTCGGAAGCTGATTTGTATACCGCCATCGCCGGAACAGTTCCACATAGATGCCGCTTCGAATGACCTGCGCGTTCAGCTTCTGCTTGAATCGAACCGCCCGTTTGTTCAAGCGTTCCGAAACGCTGTAAAGACGGTTGCGTCCCGTGAGTTCCAGTTTCTTGTAGATCTGGTATCGAAGCAAAGGGGCCAAGCCTTTCCCCCGGAGCGCATGGCTGGTATAGGCGTCGAACAGGTATGCTTCGTCGGGACCCAGAGGAAAAGGGTCTCCCGGGTAAGTACAGGTATCCAGATTGCACCAGGTGAAAGCAACCAGTTCACTTCCCAAGAAGACCCCGAGGCATTCATTCCTCCTCTCGAGCCGCTCCATGAGTTGCCGCTCCTGGATATTGCGATCGGGTATGGCGGCAATCGTCTTCATGTCCGCGGGCGCGAGGACTTCGATGCGGAAACCTTCCAGGGGTTTTTCGTAGGCAGGGATTGGCCCCTTGTGCAACCCTTCCAGAAAGAGGTCGTAGGGTTGAATCAGGATCCCGACCGTGTGCAAACCGCCGAGCAGGGTCTGCGGTAACGAGTTATAGCGAAACTTGTGTTGGATGTAGACCCGTCGCATCTGCCTTCGTTTCCAGAGGCAATCAAAGCAAAATCTGGGCGATGAATCTGGCGGGTTAAAGATAGGAACCCGCTTTCAGATGGCTGGAGAATAGCAGGTAGCATAATTGCGTGGCAAGAAGAAAAACCCACAAGATGTTGTGTGATCCCGGGAAGTCCGAGGGGATAGCTGCGCCCGGGTGGGCGGCTCGGGAGAGGGTCGGCTCGAAAAGGCGGTAAGAGCAGGCCGGACGTCCAGAAATTGAACAGACGGGTGCGACAGGACAGGAAAGGCACATCGTACCTACCGGGGTGTTTCAACCGTCCCAGTAGGCTGGCGGGGCCTGGGAGTAATGCTCTTCCTCAGCAGTCGGGAGCTGTGAGTAGAAATCCTCGTGTAACGGTGGGAGCCCAGGGGGCGAATGAGCCCTTGGAGTGGGCCTGGCGTTGGCCAACCACAGACCGAGGTGTTCCAGGATCCTGCGGACCACCTCAATGTCTACAAACCGAAATAGACTTCTTCATCCAGCCGACAGAAATTAACATAACACGCACATAGCGTCAGTCCCAAGGGGGGGCTGCGAGAATCACCAACCCCTATATGGCCGTGCCCCCGCAGAACTGCCCAGACGTGAACATATTATGTAAAGGGGGGGATCCATTTCCCTCCACCAGTGCTATCTTGTCCATATGATGAATTTGGTGGCAGGACGGGACTATCCCCAGACGTGGAGACAGTTTGTCGGCTGGTTTTCAGACGATGAGGCATGTGCGCAATACCTTGAGCGCCTGCGTTGGCGCCACGGTTTCTCTAGTCCGGCGTGTTCGTCACAGGCAGAACCCTATCGTGGTTCCCGAAATAGGCTAGGAGGCTGTTCTCGGACAGCCTCCTAGTCGGATCCGTCTCTATCTTCCCACCAGAACCCAACTGAACAAATCGCCCATCTAAGAATTAACATCACAACTCCCCTAACCCTCTGGAGGGCCATTCTAATGACAAAAACGCCTCAAGAAGGAGAGAGGATAGAAACCCAGCCCGAAGAACATCGACAAAGCCTCCAAAAACCCCGCAGGGCCAGAGCCAACCCGCAGAGGATGATTTTAAGCGAGTTACTGTGGCACCCTATTTCCCTGAAATATTCTTGGGGTGAATAAGAATGCCAGCGATAAAGCCCCTCCTGAGGTCCAAAGATGTCGCCCATATTCTGGATATGAGTCCGGACGATGTGATCGAATTGGCCCGCAAAGGGAAACTCAAGGCCACGAAACAGGGCAGATACTGGCTATTCCGTCCCTCCGACGCCATGGCCTACAGGAAGCAGATGAACAAGAAAACATAGCATCGTCCTCCCCTGTTTCTCCCTCTCAGAGCGCTCCGATGGCCTTGTGTGAGCCGTTCTTTTGTCGAACTTGGCTCAATCCATACCTACCCACCGGAAGAGACTCGATCTGAAACCTGTCCTTCGGGCCAATTATTCCTCAGCGATCCCAACCCTTTGCGGCGTAATGTGCCCAAACCGGTGAGGGGCAACCCTGAGAGGGCTGCCTTCCAAGGGGAGAGAACATCTGCTGAACATATGTTGAATCCCTGCCAATCTAATGTTGTATCATATTTCACCATCTACGTTTTGCCACTTGAAAACAGGAGGTTAGGTCGATTCTCCGTAACTTCTCAATAAATCCGGGCAGGGGGGTCTGAAAAAGTCCTCGACAAGAATTTTTCAATCCACACATTCGTGGAGTTTTTTTCTTGACAAGTGCCGATAGCATTACTATGCTACCGGAATGAACACAAAGAAGATCAAGGAATTGCAGGGTCGCATTACTCGAATAAAGAAGAGACTGTCACAGCTTGGTGATTTGAGACCTGGAAGTTTATCGAGGCAATACAATGTGTGCGGCAATCCTACCTGCCGATGTAAAGATCCGGCGAACCCGAAAAAGCACGGACCGTACTATCAGCTCAGCTACACACACCGTGGAAGAAGCAGGACGGAATTTGTTCGCAAGGAGTTCGTTGTCCAGGCACAAAGGGAGATTAAGAACTACGCGATCTTTCGGGAGTTGACGAAAAAATGGGTAGATTTATCATTGGAGATGGCTCGATTGCGCCGCGAAAAGTTCACCTCGAAAGGTTCGAATGCCAATGGTTCCCAAGATTCCTGAAC
>JAQYVQ010000249.1 GCA_030145435.1 Syntrophobacteria bacterium
CTGTTCAAGCTGGTCGGGATCCTGATCGCCATGTGCCTTCTTTCCGTCAAATTGACCTTGTGGACCTTTGCGGTGGCACCGCCGTTGTTGCTCGTGGCAGGGTTCTTCCGGGTGCGGTTGCGCGGGGTCTTCCTGGAGATCCGAAAGCGCATTGCCCGGATCAATACCTACCTGGCCGAGAGCTTGAGCGGCGTGGAAACGGTGAAGCTTTTCAACCGCGCCAAGCGCAACGACGAGGAGTTCGAGGCGCTGAACCGGGACTACATGAAGGCCAACCTCCGGTCCATCTTCTTCGATTCGAGCCTCTACGCGGTGATCGAGCTCATCAGCACGGTGGCCATAGCGGTGTTCATCTATGCGAGTGCCATGAGCATCGAGAAGGGAGCGATTACCCTGGGCACGGTCGTGGCCTTTGTGGAATACATCAAGCGCTTCTTTATACCGATCCGGGATATCGGCATGAAGTATTCGATCATCCAGAGCGCCTTTGCCAGCGCGGATCGAATCGATCAGCTCCTGTCGGAAGAGAGCTTCATCAACGAGCCGGCGGAGCCGATCGTGGCCCAGAAGCTGCGGGGCGAGATCGAGTTCTGCGACGTCACCTTCGGCTACAAGCCTGACGAGCCGGTTCTGAAGAACATATCGTTCCGCCTGAAGCCGGGGGAAACGCTGGCGGTCGTCGGGGCCACGGGCTCCGGCAAGAGCACCATCCTCAAGCTGCTCAACCGCTTCTACGATGTCCGGGAGGGCCGCATCCTGATCGACGGGGTGGACATCCGGGCCTATGATGTACGGAGCCTCCGCCGCCGGATCGGCCAGGTCCTGCAGGACGTGGTGCTCTTCTCCGGGAACGTGGTGGACAACATCCGGCTGGACCTGGAACTTCCCCAGGAGCGCATCGACGAGGTGTCCCGCCAGGCACAGGTCCACCGGGTCGTAGACAAGCTCGCCCAGGGATACCAGACAGAGATCAAGGAACGGGGCACGAACATCAGCTATGGCGAGAGGCAGCTCCTGGCCTTTGCCCGGGTCCTGGCCAAGGACCCGGAGATCTTCCTGTTCGATGAGGCCACAAGCAACATCGACTCCCAGACCGAGGTGCTGATTCAGGAGGCCCTGGAACATGTTCTCAAGAATCGGACGAGCCTGATCATCGCCCACCGTCTTTCCACTGTGTCCATCGCGGACCGCATCCTGGTCCTGCACAAGGGCCGCATCGCCGAGTCCGGAACCCACGAGACCCTGATGGCCGACGAGGGTCTGTACGCCCGCCTGTACCGGCTCCAGTTCAAGGACGCCGCCAGCCGCCTGAGTGCCTGAAATCACCCGCCAAATTCATTGATTCTAAAGAAAAAAACGAAAAAACCCGATCCTAAGAGAAATAATTCTTCTGGGCACCCAATTCTCGTTATGAAGGCCCTCTGTCAGGGGAGGTATTCGGTTGGATCTGTCCCAGTACTACCTGAATCCGATTGCCCTGTGCAGTTTCTTGACGGTGCTGTACCTCGTCTTGTTGGCCTCCTGGGGTCTGTCCCTGAATCCCCGAGCAAGAACGAACCAGGCCTTCGTCTTCATGAGCCTCCATGCCCTGGTCTGGCAATTGGGCATCGGTTTCATGCTCTGCAGCCGGGATCCGGCCCTGGCGGAAAGGTGGTACCGGTTCTCGTATCTCGGTGTCGTTTTCATCTGTCCCGGGGTCTTCCTCTTCACCTCTTCGGTTTCGCAACAGCTCGCCCGGAATAGAGCACGAATCCTGGCGGCATATTCCGTGGCCTTCCTCTTCGGCCTGGAAGGGGTTCTGGGGAACTCGACCATAACGGGCGTGTGGGAATATCCCTGGGGCTTCTACCCTCGATACGGTCCCTGGAGCGCGGCCTTCCTCGGTCTTTTCGCTCTTCTGATGGTGGTCATTTTCAAGACCCTTCTCCGAGGGCTCCGCACGGTACAATCCGGTTTCCAGAAGAAGCAGATAAAGGCCCTGATTGCAGCCTTTTCCATCGCTTATCTGGCTGCCTCGGACTTTGTCCCCTGTTTTGGCATTCCGATCTACCCTGTCGGTTTTGCCGCGGTCGTATTCTTCGTGACCATGATGTTCTGGTCGATTTATCGGTACCAGCTCCTCAACCCTTCGCCGGAATCCCTTGCCAGGAATGTCCTGGCCACGATCGCCGATTCCATCATCGTCCTGGACGCTGACGGGTTTGTCCGTATGGTGAACCCGAAGGCAGAGGAGCTTCTTGGGTACCCGAAGAAAGATCTGCTCCAGAAGCACTTCTCCTGCTTCGTGGATCCCCCGAACGCGGAGGTCGCGCGGGGCCTGGTTCGGACCCTCCGCCGTTCCCAGAGGGCCGTAGAATCCGGCGTCGTTTCCCTGCTG
This sequence comes from Syntrophobacteria bacterium, assembly GCA_030145435.1. Classification (GTDB taxonomy): domain Bacteria; phylum Desulfobacterota; class DSWW01; order DSWW01; family DSWW01; genus S015-6. The sequence continues at coordinate 2,378 of JAQYVQ010000249.1, forward strand.
GACCGAGAAGGAAAACCGGTGCCCACTTCCTGCAACGTGTCCGCCATCCGGGACTGGAAAGGCAAGGCCCTCGGATTCGTTCTCGCCTGCCGGGATCTCCAGGACATCGCCCGTTCCAAGGAGATCATCCAGGAGCAGGGGGAGAAGATACAGGAAACCCAGGAGAGGTACGGCGCACTGTTCAATCGCAGCCTTGTCTGCGTATATGTATACGACTTCGAAGGGAACTTCCTGGATGCGAACCAGGCCGCCCTGGACTTGCTCGGCTATACGAGGGAAGACCTTCCAGCCCTCGACTTCGCCTCGGTCCTCAGCGAAGAGCAGTTGCCCAAGGCTATAGAGAACGCCGGCGAGATTATCCGAACGGGACGACAGGATAGCTTTGCCAGTTGGAGGCTGAGGAGGAAGGATGGCACCTTCGTGTGGGTGGAAACGGAGGCGTCTCTGATCTATCGACGAGGGAAGCCCTATGCGATTCAGGGGATCCTGCGGGATGTCACGGAGCGCAAACAGGCCGAAGAGGAGCTGAAGAGGCACCACGAGTGCCTCAAAGAACTCGTGGAAGAACGGACAGACGAACTGAAACAGGCGAACCAAAAGCTTGAACGGGAAATCACCGAACGTATCCAGATCGAGGAGCGGCTCCGAAAGCTCAACGAAGAACTGGATCGCCGGGTGACGGAGAGGACCGCGGACCTCGAGAAGGCGAACGAGGAACTCACGGAGCTGGACAGGATGAAAGACTCCTTTCTCTCCTCCGTGTCCCACGAATTGCGTACGCCTCTGACCTCGATACGGTCCTTCTCCGAGATTCTGCTGAACCATGATCAAGAGGATCTGGACACGCAAAAGGAATTCCTCGGCATCATCAACTCGGAAAGTGAGAGGCTGACACGCCTGATCAATGACGTCCTCGACCTCTCCAGGATCGAAGAGGGCGGGAGGGTCTGGAACGATGCGGTCGTGTCGCTGGAGGAGATCATCCACGACATCCTGCCTGCACACCAGAGACTCCTCGAAGAAAAGTCTCTCCGGGTGACCCTGGACCTGTCACCGGACCTCCCGCCTGTCTTCGTAGACCGTGACAGAATCCAGCAAGTCGTCAGGAACCTTCTGGCGAACGCCATCAAGTTCTCTCACGAAGGCGGGAAGATCGTTGTCAAGATGGACACCTTCGAGGGCAGGCGCACGGGAAAATCCTCTGCATGGATCAAGGTGAGCCTGTCCGACCAGGGCATCGGCATCGACGAGAGGGATTTTGAGATCGTCTTTGACAGATTCCGTCAGGTCTCGAGCGATACCCTGAAAGACAAGCCGCAAGGCACTGGATTGGGGTTGCCCATCTGCAGGGACATCGTCTCCCACTACAAGGGAAATATCTGGGTCGAGAGCCGTAAGGGGGAAGGGAGCACCTTTTCCTTTACCTTGCCTGCCGCCACGGCGGATGCCGAACGTGGGAGCGAGGATCTGCCGGCCGGCGAGCTGCCGGCACCGAACGGGAATGGGAAGACCATCCTGGTCGTGGAAGAGAACCTGAACACGAGAAGGGTGCTGCGTTCTCAACTCGAGAGGAAAGGCTTTACGGTTCTGGAGGCATCGGATGCAGACGAGGCGCTTGCGGTGGCGCGGAAGCAGCGTATCGATTTGATACTGCTCGATCTGCTGATGCCGAAGCTCGGGGAGGACGACCTTCTTGGGGTGTTCAAGGAAGATCCGGCCACGGAGAACGTGCCTGTACTCATTATTTCGGTCGTGGAAAGCACGGAGAGCGGTATTCTCCCGGGGGCTCACGGGTTCCTGAGGAAGCCTTTCCGGGAAGAAGAACTGATATTCAAGGTCCAAACGCTCCTCGAAGATCGAAATCGCTCGATCCTGGTCGCGGACGACAATCCCGGTGTACGGAACAGCCTTCAGATGCAGTTGGAGGACCTGGGATATCCCGTCTATCTTGCAGAGAATGGCGAAGAGGCGATGGAATTGCTGAAGCTGAGTGTACCGGATCTGTTGATCCTCGACGTCGTCATGCCCGACAAGGGAGGCCAGGAGGTGCTGTCCTGGATACGTAACAACAAGGATACCCGCGACCTTCCCGTTATTATTCTGACGGGCTACCCGCTTTTAGGTGAACTCGACCGACTCCGAGCCCTCGGCATAGAGGCCTGCATGGAGAAGTCGAAGGACCTGTCCCCATTGTTCAGCAAGATCGATTCCATCTTCGAGGCCCCTGCCCGTTGAGCCTGCTATCTGCACGAGCCTGATCCAAGACGGCGCGAGACGAATCGGCCCATCCCGCGTGCAGAGACTTCCTTGCAAAGAACGAAGAATTGTTGTTAGATGAATGGGTTAGCCCATGTGCAGAAGAATCGGGGCGTATCCATGAAGCGCATCAAGCTCCATTGGCAGATCCTGATCGCCCTACTGCTGGCCGTCGGCGTTGGCGCCGTCCTGGGGGAAAAGGCCCTTCTGTTCGAGCCCCTGGGCACGCTCTTCCTCAAGGCCCTGAACATGATCATCGTGCCCCTGATCGTCACCTCGATTGTCAGCGGCGTTGCGAACATCGGTGGCGCGGACAACATCGGTCGGCTGGGGCTGAAGACATTCCTCTACTACATCACGACCAGCCTCTTTGCGATCCTGGTAGGCCTGGCACTGGTGAACCTGATCGGCCCGGGTGTGGGTGCCGACCTGGGCCTGCAGGCACCGACCGAGGACCTGGCCCGTACCATGCAGGAGCACTACAGCGGTTCGCCATGGGCGACGATCCTTGGCATCGTGATGCGCATGGTTCCAACCAATCCTGTACGAGCCATGGTGGAAGGGGAGATGCTTCAGATCATCGTGTTCTGCATCCTCTTCGGGTATTTCATCACGAGGGTGCCCGACCCGCACCGTGCTCAGATGAAAGGCCTCTTCGAGGCGGGGTTCCAGGTCATGATGAAGCTGACCCACTTTATCATCCTTTTTGCTCCCATCGGGGTCTTCGGCCTTGTCGCCAAGCTCGTAGCGACTTCCGGCGTGGGTGTCTTTCGGGACCTGGGCGTCTACGCGATCACGGTCGTGGCAGGACTCCTCGTCCATGCCTGCGTAACGCTCCCCGTCCTGCTGGTCCTTGTCGGAAGAGGGGTGAGTCCGGTGAAGCACCTCAAGGCGATGGCCGCGGCCCTCCTCACAGCGTTCTCCACGAGCTCGTCTTCTGCCACGCTCCCGTTGACGATGGAGTCCGTGGAAAAGAATGCGGGGGTATCGAACAAGATCTCGAGCTTTGTCCTCCCCCTCGGGGCGACGATCAACATGGACGGGACGGCCCTGTACGAATGCGTGGCAGCCATGTTTATCGCTCAGGCTTACGGGATCGATCTCAGTTTTGGCCAGCAGTTGATCGTCGTGATCACGGCGCTCCTCGTGTCCATCGGCGCTGCGGGGATTCCCATGGCCGGGCTGGTGATGATGGTTGT
>JAQYVQ010000255.1 GCA_030145435.1 Syntrophobacteria bacterium
TAGCGTTGAAAAGGAATCGTTCAGACGAGTTCCTGTAGCAGTCTATCCATCGACTCCTGAACACCTAGCTCTCTTGCCCACTTCTTCAGGTAGCCTGCGTCCAGTCTTCCGCCCTGCACCTTGGCAATGTTCAACGCGTCCACGAATTTCTTTTCAGACTCACTCAGCTTGGACCATTCGAGTTTCGCAAGGATAACGTCTTCAGCCGTGGCAAACCAGCAGGGTTCACCCAGAAAGCTGATCTTCTCGCGACGGGAAAACTCCTGTTCACTGAAAGGACGGTCCTTCTTCACGATCAGATCGACTTTGAATCCCGTTTCCAAGTGTATCAGATTGAACATGGTCCGATTTGCCCTCGCCTCTCTCGCCGTCTCCGGGTCTACGTAGAAGCCTTCACCAAGACTCTGAAGAAAGCCCTCCAAAGATCTCTGCGAAGTCTCTATGACGATATCGGCATCGTAGGTCGTTCGAGGTACACCATGCACATTGCTTGCGAACGATCCGGTGACCATATAGTGGATTTCATGCTGGTCGAGCTTGGAAAGAACAAACTGAAGGGAGTCCTCGGAGGTCATGGCAGCACGTTTCGGGCTTCAGGATAAGCGACGAGGAAAAGATCTCTCGGCAGCACCAGTTGGAGGTATGCCATCTTGATTTGATTCTCGTCGAACTCGGGGTGGCGTTTCCGCAAGCCCGTCAATAACAGATCCCGTGAGGCTCTTGCGAGACTTACGCCGGCACGCAGACGCCCCTCCGGCCCCATCCGTCGCAGGGCCTCTATTTGGATCTGCTCTGCCTGTCGGGTGGTATCTTTTGATCTCACGGAGACCCCTTGTCCCGATTGCTGCTGCTCCTTCCAAAGCTACGCTCACCCTTTTCATGTGTCAAGAAAATACGGGGCAGAACGGGAACGATTCAGACCAGAGCGTTGCGGGCGGCCCAGACGGCGGCCTGGGTCCGATCGCTGACCCCGAGCTTGTTGAAGATGTGGATGACGTGGCTCTTGACGGCGTGAGGACTGATCTCGAGAATATCCGCGATCTCCGCGTTCGTAGCCCCCTGGGCCACGAGGCGGAGCACCTCGAGTTCCCGGCCGGTCAGGGGTGCGGGCGGTCTCAAGGACAGATCGGAATACCCGGTGACCCGCCTGTCCTCTTTCATCGCTTCCTTCATCGCCTAACTCGCACCATCTTGTTGCAGCACACGACCTCGATGCCTCGCTGTTCGAGATCGTCCACAAGGGGGTTGATTCCCAGCGAATCCGATCCGTAATGCCCTGTCAGGATGAGACTCCCCTTGTTCTCTTTCCTGAGACGGTCGCCCTGCTCTTCCGAAAAGAGGTGAATGTAGACGACCGTGTCCACCCCGTTCTCGAACAGTGCGTTGGCAACAGGATATCCGCCGTTGACGCCTGCGGCGTGGATCACCACGGTCTTTCCGAGTTCTGTGTTCGCACTTCCGCAGACAAGGCTCACCCCTTCTCCAGCGGCCTCGATCTCCGGAAGGGAGGCATAGCGCTCGATCAGCGCTGACACGGTTCCGGCCGGCGCAAGCTCGTCCGCCTGTTCCTGGAGGATTCGCCGGCCCAGCTCATCACACGGAAGGTGGATGTTCATGAGCCCCAGATCGAACTCTTCCGCCACAGCGCAAAGTTCTCTCACCCCCTGCTCGGCGTGATGGCGGTCGGCCAGCTCTTCCCAGAAGGCCCTGTTCTCCCTGCAGCTCTGTTTCGCCCGTTCCTCCGGAACGCCCGCCTCGATCATAAACGTCTCGTGTCGATCCATGACGTCCAGAAAGGTCGTCCAGTTCAACGGGTGATGGGCAAGGACCAGGTCGAAATCGTTGTCCCTGGCAAAGAGAAGGTCTTGTTTCTCGATGTCGATTCCCAGGAGGACTCGTTTCACGCTGTCGCAAGGCCGGAATATGCCGCTGTCCGCGGGGATGGAACCCATCCCTGCCATCTCGAGGGCAAGCTGCATGATATCTGCTGTGTTCATTCGTTGTTCTTCCACTGGCTCAAGATACGATCCAATGCGTTCGCGAACTCTTTGCGATTGCCCTTACTGAACTCCGAAGGCCCCCCGGTCACGACCCCGGCACCCCTCAGTTCATCCATGAAGTCTCGCACGGAAAGGCGCTCTCGAACGTTGCTTTCCGTGTACAGCTCGCCTCGCGGGTCAAGGGCGTGACCGCCCTTTTCGATCACCGCCGCAGCGAGAGGGATGTCGGCCGTGATGACCAGATCGTTGGCTTGAATCTCATCGACGATCTGCTTGTCTGCCACATCGAAACCGGCAGGCACTTTAAGGGTCTTGATATAGGGGGAGGGGGGGACTCGCAAAGGCCGGTTGGCGACCAACGTCAGGGGGATGCGCAACCTCTCGGCTGCACGATACAGGATCTCTTTGATGACCTTGGGGCATGCGTCCGCATCGACCCATATATGCATGCGAATCACTCCTCAGGCACGTCCCGCTTCGCCTTCCCGTTACCCATGCTACGAGAAGGTCAAGGGGAGGGTTGCAGCTCGATCACGGTCAGTTCCGAAGGGGCAAAGAAGCGAATAGGCGGCCCCCACGTCCCTGTGCCGCGACTGACATAGAGCCACGTTTCGTCGCCTACTTGCGATAGGCCCGTTCGCGCGGGGTAGGCCAATCGAACGAGCCAATGAAAAGGAAAGATCTGTCCCCCGTGGGTGTGCCCCGACAATTGCAGGTCGAACCACTCCACCGACGCCCGATCCACCCGCGGCTGGTGCTTCAGCAGCACGGTGAAATCATCTTTCGGGATTCCTTGCAGTACGGCGTTCTCTGCCCGTCCGTCCATGGTGATGCGCCGGCGTACCGCCGGATCGTCCACGCCCACGATGTGGATGACGCCGTCCACGCTCACCCCCTGGTACGAAAGCATTTTGAAACCGGCCCGCTCCGTAACGGCCAGGCTATTGGCAGGCCCCACGTACGCCTCATGGTTCCCGGTGACGGCAAACTTCCCATGTTCCGGTTTCAGTTCGCGGAGGCGATCCGCAAAGCCGCCCAAACGATCCGGGCCCGCATCGATCAGGTCGCCCGTCGAGACGACTACATCCGGACGAATCGACTCGATCGTTTCAACGATACGGCGCACTCGCCCCTCGTCGCTCCACAGGTCCAGGTGGAGGTCGGAGATCTGAACGATGCGAAAGGGCTCGGACTTCTCTGCGAGCTTTCGCGTCGGGATCCTCACCCATTCCACCTTGACCTGTCGGGCGGAAACGAGACCATGGCCGGTCGCTGCCAGGGCAAGTACAGCCGGCAAGAGAAGGCTCCAGAGCGGCGACAGCATCGGGAACGACGCAACGTCCGCCCCGACCAGTTTGCCCCCTGTCTTCAGGGCAAACACCGCAAGATCCAGCAAGCCGGAGAAGGAAAAGAACAGAAAGGCAAGCCCCATCCATGTGTATCCGACCCAGCCGATGGGAACGGCAAGCCTGAACAGGCCGAGGCCTTTCAGGAGTTCCGCCACCAGCGGCGCGACCAGGAGCAGGGCACAAGCACAAAGAAGAAGACCGTGACTGCAGGGGACAGCGGCGATCGTCTTCTTGTAAATGTAGTAATGCATCCCTCCGTACAGGCTGAGGAAGATGCTGATGACGAGAAACATGCCTGCCTTCATAGACGCAAAACAATCAATGGGTGGAGAGGGTTGTCAAGGGTTAGATGGTACCGACTCCACGGCGTCGAATCAAGGAATCAAGATCACAGATGCCCCTTGCGAGAGAAGAATAGGTTGAAAAGGGTTTCTTTGATATAGGCGGGGATCTCTGACTTGATTCGAGTCCGCAGCGTATCGTACCTCTGGCTTCCGGAACTGACGTCGCAGGCAAGGGCTCGGATCGATGGGCTGTAGTCGAGAAGGAAGCCGAGCGCGCGCAGGGTGGCGGGGTGGTAGAAGGTGCCGCGTTTTTTACTGACCTTGGCGATGCCGGCCGCGGCCATGGCCTTCCAGGCCGGCTCATAAGCGCGGAGATTGTCGTCTACAAGAGCCTCGGCGAGAAGGTGGGCTGTCTTGAGGGCGTAGTATATTCCCTCACCGGTGAGAGAATCGACGGAACCGGAGGCGTCACCGATCAGGGCCCAGTCCGGGCCGGCAACGGTGTTGTCTGAAAAGGCTTGCGGCCCAAGGCCGGGCATAGGTTTGGCCCAATTCCGGACGGGACTGGCCGGCTTCGGGTCGAAGAGGGTCACTTCGAATCCTTGTCCGGCAAGCAGATAGGCGAGTCGACATCCCGCAACTCCGGCCCCGACGATAGCAATGTCAGTCTTTCGGGAAGATGCGGAAGACTTGCCGACTCGGGCAGGTTTCTTGACAACACGCGGCATATACGGCCCTGAACTATTCGGGGGGTCCATCAGCCATCAAGGGTCTTTCGTCATTTTACACTATA
>JAQYVQ010000331.1 GCA_030145435.1 Syntrophobacteria bacterium
TGACGGCAGAGGTCCGGCTCACGAAAGACCTTTTGCAGGAGGTCTTTCACACCACAGCTGCCGACTGGATGAGCCTCTACAGGGCGGTTCAGGAATACTGGTACACCACAGGAACGCACGGCCATCAGTGTATGTTCGCAAACGGTCTGGCTGCGCTCTTCATTGCGTGCGGGCAGGATGTGGGGTATCTGCCCGAGGCGTCGTACGGGTTTTTGCTGCCCTGCGAACTGCCCGATGGGGGACTGCACGTAACCATTCAAATCCCCTGTCTGGTAGTGGGTACGGTCGGAGGGGGGTGTGGCCTGCCCACACAAAAGGAGTGCCTGCAGATCCTGGGCTGTGATGGCCCCGGAGGGGCCCGAAAGCTTGCGGAAATCGCGGCCGGCGTTGCCCTCGCGGGGGAGCTGTCCGTGCTGGGTTCCAGCGCTGCCGAGGAGTTCGTGGGTGCGCACGAGGCGTTGGGGCGGAAGCGTCCCGTATAAGAAACTGATGAAGGAACCGAAGAAGTGAGAGAAAGTGACCAGATTACCGTAAGGGAGATGTTTCACCGGGCGGCCCGATGGTTTCCCGACCATGAGGCGGCGGTGGATGAAACGACACGCTACACTTACAGGGAACTGCTCGACCACGTGCAGCGATGCGCCGCGCTTTATCACGAGCTCGGAGTGCGAAAGGGCGACCGGGTTGCCCTGATGCTGTACCCCAGCGCAGTTCACTGCATTGCCCTCTTCGCAGCCTTTGAGCTGGGAGCACTGCCGGCTGCTTTGCACGTGCGTGAGACAGCCAAGGCACTCGCACCGATGGTCGACCGGCTTTCGCCCAGGGTGCTGGTCTACGACGCGTCCATGGAAGGGAAGGCCGCAGAACTCGTCGGCTTGTGTCCGGTCGTTACTGGTTCTGTCCGGGCGAGATCATCGGTTCCCGGCGAAAGCCACGCCGAGGCAAAGCCAGCAGCCGAGATTCCGGGCGACCTGAAGAACTACACCATGGACTTCGAACCGATGCCGGTGTACGAATCCGATCCCGCGGCCATTGTTCTCTCCTCCGGGACAACCGGGATTCCCAAGGGGATCGTGCACACGAACAGCACGCTCACGAACGGGGCCCGAGGCGGGGTTTACAACTACAACGGGCTCAAGCCTTCCGATGCCTTGCTGAACATCTTCACCACGTCCTTTGTCGCCTGGTACAACGCGAGCCTCCCGTTTTTCAACGTGGGGGGCAAGCTTATCTTCCGGTCGAAGTGGGATCCCAAGGGGTACCTGGAAGCGGTGCAGGAGGAAAAGGCTACGGTTGCGTTCCTGGTGCCCACCATGTGGCGGATGCTCTTCGCGCAGGGAGCCGACAGCGGTGAGTATGATTTAAGCTCGATCAAGTTGGCCGCTTTTGCCGGGGAGGTCATGGACCCGACCACCCTGGCGCGGATCCAGAAGAGCATCAGTCCCCACCTGATGCAAATCTACGGTACGACCGAATTGGGAGCTTCGGCCGGCGCCGTCGCCTTTGAAGAGGACATGATCGGGGACAAACTGGCGAGTGTAGGCAAGCCGATGCTTAACTCGGACATTCGGATTATAACGCCGGGAGGGAAGAAACAGGATGAATTGTCGGTTGGGGACTCGGGTGAGGTCATCATTCGGGGACCTTCTGTGGCGAACCTCGTCTGGGACGATCCGGCAGTTGGTCGGAGGATTTTTGAGGCGGATGGGACAAATACCTGGTGGCACTCCGGTGACATGGGTCACCTCGATGAAGATGGCTACCTCTACCTGGAAGGACGTGTGGACGACATGATTATCTCGGGTGGTATCAACATCATGCCTGCCCGGGTCGAGGAAATTCTGCTTTCACACCCTGATGTTGCCGAGGCAGCCGTCGTTGGCGTGCCCGATCCGGAATGGGGGCAGAAGGTAAAGGCATTTATCATCTCGAAGCGAGCTGATCTGGATGACAGGGAACTCGACTCGTTCATGAAGGAAAGCGCACTCGCCGACTACCAGCGCCCGCGGGTTTATGAATTCGCAGAAGCTCTGCCGAGAACAGCAACCGGGAAAATCAATCGAAAGGCCCTTCGGCAGGGCAAGTGAGCATGCTGGGTGAAAATACCCTACCGTAGACGAGTAACCGAGAGATTTTGTCGTAACGGCTAGAAAAGGAGAAGTGTCATGTCAATCAAGAAAGATCTTGCAAATGTTCTGTTGACCATGGAGGACGCCGTGGCGAGGATCGTCCTGAATCGCCCGGAAAAAAAGAACGCCATGAGCCCGGATCTACACGATGACATGAACAGCGCGTTGGATGAAATCGAAAAACAGGATGGGATCAAGGTAATCGTCATTACAGGCGCGGGTGACGACACCTTTTGCGGCGGCATGGACCTCGAGAAATTCTTCTTCGAACCCATGATGGAGAACCCTGAAAAGTTCAAGAAAATCGCCGACATAGCGGGTCGGTGGTTCAATCGACTCATAGAAGCTCCGCAAATCATAGTGTGCAGCATCAACGGTTACTGCTTTGGCGGTGGGGTAGACCTGGTAGGGATCTCCGACCTGGCGGTTGCGGCTGAAGACGCCGTCATGGGCCTCTCGGAGGTCAATTTCGGTGTCCTCCCTGCCGGCGGAACGACGTGGGCTGTCAAGAATAACTTCAACCGAAAACAGGGCTTGCGGTATTGTCTGACCGGTGAGACTTTTACCGGCAAGGAAGCCGTGGAGTTGGGATTGGTCAACATAGCTGTACCCAAAGAGAGGTTGGCCGAGGAAACCGATCGACTCGTAGGATTGCTCGTTACGAAGAACGCACTTACCCTGGAAGCCATCAAGAAGGTCTTTACGAAACTCCCCAACAACTGGTACGAGGCGGTAGAATTCGAGAACGGGAAAGCGCAAGAGCTGGCATTCTTTCAAGGGGAGAAGAACTGGTTTCAGCATGCCCTGAAGAAGTTCAAGGATAGGGAATACAAACCGGGCCTCGGGACCTATAAACTCGATAAAGGGGAGTGACTACGTTTCGGCTCGTTTCGTTCCCTGTCGAGATCAATCGCAGATCCGGAAGGAAGAATCACTATGGAATTCAGCTACACAGAAGAACAGAAGCTGTTGCGTGACCTGACGGCCAAGATCGGGAATGATTTTGACGACGAATACTGGCAGGCAATCGATGAAGAACATCGTCACCCACAGGAGTTGTCTGACAAGCTTGTTGCACAGGGGATTCTTGGAATGGCCATACCGGAGGAATACGGTGGTGGCGGCACAGGCCTCTTGGACCTGGCCATTGCGACGGAATCCCTGGCGAAGAACGGCGTCGGCATGGGTGCCATCGGTCTCCTTGTGGGAGGACCGGTCTTTGGGGGATACCTGATTTCACGTCATGGATCCAAGGAACAGAAGGAAAAGTACTTACCCGGGCTGGTCAACGGAGACATGTGGGCCGGCGCCTTCACGGAACCGGACGCCGGCTCCAATGTGACGAATATCAAGACACGGGCGGAACTGAAGGGGGACCACTATATCGTAACCGGGCAAAAGATGTTTATCTCACACATGGACGGAGCCAAATACATCGCACTCTACGCCCGCACCTCCCCTTTCGACCCGGCTCACAAGACACAGGGATTGTCCATCCTGGTCGGGGGCCTTCCCGACCCGCATGTGGAGGCCCGTCCCTTCAAGAAGCTGGGCGCACGTTTTGTGGATACCTGTGCCGTGTTCATCGATGGCATGAAGATACCCAGGGAGAACGTCGTCGGCGAAGAGGGGAACGTCTTGAAGGCCATGTTCGACGTTCTCAACCCGGAGCGTATCATTGTTGCAGCTGCTGCCGTAGGAACCGGGCTTCTGGCCATTCGCAAAGCGGTGGAGTTTGCCAACGAGCGAAAGATCTGGGGGGAGAGACCTGTCAGTTCCTACCAGGGATTGCAGTTCCCCCTTGCCGAGGCCAAAGTGCTCCTGGAAACGGCCAAGCTCAAGGTATACGAAGCCGCCTGGCTATACGACCAGGGGTCCCCTAAGTGCGCTATGGCGACGACCATAGGCAAATACGCAGCTTCTCATGCCTCGATTTTTGCTGCGGACCGAGCGATTCAGACCATGGGCGGAAGCGGATATATGTGCGAATACGGCGTAGAACGTCTGTGGCGCGATCTACGCCTGAACGCGATTGCACCCGTAACGAATGAGATGGCCCTGAATACCATTGCCCAATACGACTTGGGGATGCCCCGCTCATACTAAGGGAGGTTTTTTCGTGACTAAATCCAGTGCCGACGCGGTAGCGGTTGGTGAGGAACAGAGGGTCTTCTATGGATGGATCATCGTCATAGCAGCCACGTGTATCTATGCCATTTCCGCTGGACAGGTCGTCAGCTTTGGTATCTTCGTCAAGCCCATGGCGAAGGAGCTGGGTTGGTCCAGAGCTTCGCTGACCGGGGCCTTCGGACTCTATATCCTTGCCATGTCGCTCTTTTCCTTTGTCGCGGGTATCCTGGTCGATCGTTTAGGGCCAAGGCTCTTGAATATTGTCGGCGGTCTTGCCCTGGGCTTGGGATTCTTCCTGTCTTCCCGCGTCCATGCTTCGTGGCACTTCTATCTCTCTTACGGTCTCCTCGGAGGATTGGGGTTCTCTTTCGTTTTTGTTTCTCTTTCTTCCACCATACCCAGATGGTTCATCGAGAAGAGGGGACTGGCTCTCGGCATCCTATTTGCCGGCGGCGGCGTTGGCGGGTTGATGATCTCACCGCTGCTGCAATCCTTGATCGACCGCTATGACTGGCGTGTCGCTTTCCTTGTCCTCGCCGCCCTGGCTTGTTGTATCGTTCTTCCGGCAGCCCTGTTTCTCAAGAAGGAACCCAAAGAGTTGGGCCTGAAACCGCTCGGAGCAGACAAGGCGGAGCCCCACACAGAAAGGAAAGGCGAGGGCGAAGAGAGTCCTGAATCCGACACCCAAGGACCCGGCCGTGACTACACATTGGGTGAGGCACTCAAGACCCGACCGTTCTGGATATTCGCCGTGACCATCGTGTTAGCGCTTCTCGGCGTCATGATGGCTCAGGTCAACATGGTACCCCATGCCACGGACAAGGGGGTGCCTGCTGCAACGGCGGCCGTCGCACTGGGACTGGCCGCTGCCTTCAATGCACTCGGCAGGCTTGTCATGGGTGCCGCATCCGACAAAATCGGAACGAAACGGTCCTTGTGTTCTTGCCTGCTCCTTGCGGCGTGTGCGCTCTTCTGGCTCATCATCGTAAACAAGCCCTGGATGATGTTTCTATTCGTCGTTCCCTTCGGCTTCGCCTATGGTGGTCTCGTGCCGCAGATCCCGCGCGTCATCTCAGAGCTGTTCGGTGTGAAGTCCGTGGGAGGTATACTGGGACTCTTTACCTCGCTGACCGCCCTGGGACCCGCATTCGGTCCGGTTCTGGGAGGCGTGATCTTTGACCGGACCGGCGGCTACCATCTCGCTTTTCTCATAGGTGGGCTCGGCATCCTGATTGCTTTTTTCCTCGTCTTGCTCCTCGTGAACCCGAAAGAATAGGCCGCCCTGATGAAGAGACTTCTCTTTGCTTCCGCCATCTGTTTCCTCCTTGGCTCATCCGGAGCCTTTGCTGACGAACCTCCGTGGAAGGCAATGAAACCCTTCTGCCTGCCCGAATATTCCATCGGAGGAGAGGTATACAAGCCGGGCGTGGCTGCTATCAAACTGGAATACAGGTACACGAAGAATGACAAGCTTTACCAGGGCAGCTCCCACATAGATCATCCGGGTGTTGGTCCTGCCTCGATCAGACAACAACTCTTCTTTCTCGGGTTTCGTTACGGAATCATAGACAGAGTTGATTTTAGGATCCAGCTCCCCCTGCTATTCATGGATATCAAGGATGCTGCCGGAACGAGCCTGGCCAACCCGAACGGGATCGGTGACGTTGGTGCATTGGTCCGCTACCAGATACTGAACCCGACGAATGGCGTCCCCTTCTTCATGTCCTTGGGACTTGGGTTTGGGGCCCCGACGGGAAGCACGGATGCCAACGGCGCTGGAACCGGCGCCTGGGACTTCTATTCGGAACTCACCTTCTCCTACATATGGACCCGGCAGCGAATCGATGCCGAGCTCTTCTTCGGCCTGAGAGGCGACGGGGAACACGACGGTGGGGATACGAGCAAGGGGAACTTTGCCAAAGGCATGTTCTTTTACGGATTTGCGATAAACCACTATTTCGACGTGGGGCTGGACGGCATCGTCCAGTGGGTGGGCAGGGACAGAGTAAACCACGTCGACGTGGAGAATTCCGGAGGCACGACCGTCTATCTGGGACCCGTCGTTCATCTCAAATGGCTGAGACACAAGACCTTCCTGTCCTTCTCCATTCCCTTTTCCATTTACCGGGATGTCAACGGTGCTCAGCTGACCACGGATTGGTTCTACAATTTCTTCTTTAAATGCAAATTCTAGGTGAAACAGATGAAGATCCCACGAGCGAAGGACAATACCTCAGAGGAAATCGTTTCCGAAAGGGTATCCTTGCTCAAAGCCATGGGGATCGAACTATCACACACGACCCATTATCGTTTTGCCCCTTCTTGTACCACAGGGAACATCGAGAACTTCATCGGCGTTGCTCAGGTGCCCCTGGGGCTTGCCGGCCCGATTCGAATTAATGGAGAATTCGCCAAGGGCGATTTTCTGGTGCCGCTAGCCACAAGCGAAGGAACGCTCGTCGCCTCCTACAGTCGTGGCATGAAGGCAATGTCAGAGGCGGGTGGCTGCTCTACACGCGTTCATTCCGACTTCTTCATGGTGCCCTACCTATTCCGGACTCCAAACCCTGAGGATGCGGCTCGATTTACGCAGTGGTGTGAACAGCATTCTGTAGAAATCGCACGAGTGATGGAGGGAACGACCCACCACGGCAAGTTTCACGGGATGAACATAGAGAATGTACCGCGAGGTGTTATCATTGAATTCGAGATGCATACGGGCGACGCCATGGGTGCCAACATGGTCGTCGTGGCCGCACATGCCGCAATGGAATGGATTGCGGAAGAGGCTCCAAACATAGATCAAAGGGATTGCCATCTTGTGGACATGGGGAAGAAGGCTGTCGAGTCACGTAGAATCAGAGGTTTTGGAAAGAATGTGACGGCAGAGGTACAGCTTTCCGAAGATATCTTACAGGAAATATTCCATACGACCTCAACGGACTGGATGCGGCTCTATCGAGCTGTCCAGCAACACTGGTCCATGAGTGGAACCCAAGGCCAGCAGTGCATGTTTGCCAACGGACTGGCTGCGCTCTTCATTGCCTGTGGTCAGGACGTTGGGTATCTGCCGGAGGCAACATGCGGTTCTTTGCTGGCCTCTGAGCTACCTGACGGTGGTCTGCATGTTACCGTTCAAATTCCCTGTTTGGTTATCGGTACGGTCGGGGGCGGATGTACGCTGCCTACACAAAGAGAGTGCCTTCAAATATTAGGATGTGACGGGCCGGGAAAGGCACGCAAATTTGCCGAAATAGCGGCCGGCGTTGCGCTTGCGGGGGAACTCTCTGTACTGAGTTCCAGCTCTGCGAAGGAGTTCGTGCGCGCACACAAGGAGTTGGGGCGAAGTCGCCCCGTGTAAACTTTTTCCTGGCGCGGCTGCGAGCAGTAGACGAAACGACTCCCTCCACGTACAATGTATTCCTCGAAAATGTGCGGCCATGCGCCGCCCTTTGCCGCGAAGTCGGTGTGCGAAAGGGTGACCGGGTTGCCTTGATGGCGTATCCCAGTACAGTTCTCTCTATTGCCCCCTTCGAGCCGGGCAAGGTCGATCGAAGGGCGTTACGCGAGAGAACCCAGTCGTGATTCGGAAGGCTGAACAGGGAGGATAAGGCGTGAACCTGAAGGAAGAGTTGATGAAGATAGTGGGCCCAGAGGCGGTTCTGGACGATCCGGACGCTCTTGAGCCTTACACCGTAAGACACTCCCTTTGGCCAACCCTATGGCCGAACGTTGTCGTTTCCGCCGGGAACATGGAAGAATCGCAGAAGGTGATCCAATTCGCAAACGAGAAGAAGGTACCGCTTAAGCCCTCGAGTTCAGGCGTTCATTTCAGAGAGAGCGGACCCATTCTGGGGGGTATTCTTCTTGATTTGAGCAAGATGAAAGGGATCACGAAGATCGACAATCGCAACAGGAAGGTAACGGTCGAGCCGGGTGTCACCTGGGGAGAGTTGACGGAAGAGCTGAAGAAACAGGGAATGCGGACGATCCTGCCACTGGTCCCTCATACAGACAGCTCTGTACTGGTCAGCTGCCTTGAAAGGGATCCTTCGGTGATCCCCATGTTCGAGTATGGAGAGCTCATTCTGTCCATGCAGATGATATGGCCTACGGGCGAGCTGTTCAGGACGGGATCGGCGGCTACAATCGGCTTTGGCAAAGAGGGAAACCTTGCGGAAGGGTGTTATCCGTATGGTCCCGGACCGATTGATGCCATGAGGTTGATGCAGGGTGCACAGGGAACCATGGGAACAGCACTATGGGGCAACATCAAGACTGAACGCCTCCCGGTGGTGAACAAATCCTATTTCATCCCCTTTGAACACAGTGAAGATGTCGTGGAAGCGATTTACGCCATTCTGAGAAAGCGCATCGGGCATGAATGTTTTGCGGTAAACAGCGTGGATCTGGCCGGTCTTCTGGCAAAGGACATGGCGACGGATTATGTAAAGCTCGAGAAGAAACTCCCGCCCTGGTCTGTCCTCATGATCTTGAGCGGTGCGAAATACTTCCCTGAGGACAAGATTGCGTACGAGAAGGAAGCCTTGTTCGAAGTGCGCAACCATGTGTTCCCCTTCACGGAAATCCTGGACGTGATTCCGGGATACGGTTCCACCAAATCGCTGCCGGGACTGCTGAGGAACCCGTGGCCCGCAGGCGAGACTTATTGGAAAGAGAGATTCAAGGGGGCTTGTCAGGATCTGTTCTTTATCACGACCATGGAAAAGGCACCCGTCTTTGTCGATACGGTGAGGCAGATCGCTGCGGAGCAGGGATACGATCAGCGGGAAATCGGTATGTACATCCAGCCCATTGAGTTTGGGGCGGGCGCCCACGTTGAATTCAATCTCTTCTACGATCCGGACAACGCGGAAGAAATCGAGACCGTAAAGCAGGTGTACACAGAATCGATCAAAGAGGCGCTCAGGCTGGAGGCCCACTTCACACGGCCTTATGGCAAGGTAACCGCAGACCTCGTTTATGAGAAGGCCGCCAGCTATACCATGCTGGCGAAGAAGACCAAAGAGATACTCGATCCGAACAACATCATGAACCCCGGCACACTGTGCTTTTGACGAGGTGAACGAGGGATGGTTGAGAACTCGAATTTGAGACTAGAGGAATATCGTCGGGATGCAGAGAGTTGCCCTGGCTGCAGAGGGTGTATATGGGTAGATCACATATTCTGTTCGGGAAGTAAGTATTCGATGAGGTGCCCGAGCCTTTATCACCGCAAGTTTGATGCTTATTCCTGTATGGGGAGGAACAAGATAGCCCTTGGCATCATGAAGGGCGAGGTGGATTTCACGCCGAAAACAATCGAAATCATCTATCAATGTAATCTGTGCGGGGCCTGCCTGGCTGCGTGCAAGCGGAATCTTGATCTCGACACAGACATGACCCTTGAAACCCTGCGGATACGTGCTGTGGAGAAGGGCGCTGCGCCGATTCCGGAGCATAAGGCGATCAATGACAGAATAGCGGAAAGCGGTAACCGCTATGGGCTGGATAACAGCAAAAGAGGTGGATGGCTGCCTGGAACTGCAAAGGTATCCGACAAGCCCGAAATGGTCTACTTCGCGGGATGTAACAGCTCCTTTCGAAACAAGGAAATCGCCACAGCCTCCACAGGGATTCTGGATTCCCTGGGTGCGAGCTACGCGCTCTTGGACGAAGAAAGGTGCTGTGGAAACCCGCTTTATGAGAGTGGGGATGCGGACGCAGCTCTGGAACAAGCGCAGCAGAACATCGCTGCTTTGAAGGCCACGGGTGCGTCTACCGTCGTGACCAGTTGCGCGGAATGCTACAAGGTCTGGAAAGTTGACTACCCGAAACTCCTGGATCGATCTACAGGGGAGATGGAGTACAAGGTTCTCCATATCACCCAGGTGGCAAACAAAGGCATCCAGGACGGTTCTCTGAAGCTCGAGCATCCGGTGAACATGCGGGTAGCTTATCATGATTCCTGCAAGCTGACCCGGTGCAGTGATGACTGGGTGCCGTGGCACGGGGAACGGGGGAAATACGGGGTCACCATACCGCCGAAGGTGTGGCGCAGGGGAATCAATGGGGTCATCATGGAACCCCGTGAAATCCTGGCAAGTATCCCGGGGATCGAGCTGAAGGAGATGATTCGAAACGGGATGAGCACCCTGTGCTGTGGTGCCGGGGCCGGTGTGGCGGAGGCGTATCCGGAATATACGGAGAATGTGGCGAATCACCGGTTGGACGAGGCCGAGGATGTGGGTATCGAAGCGCTCGTTTCCAGTTGCCCTTACTGCAAGGATACATTCACAAAAGCAGCGGAACAAGGAAGCCGGCCGATCAAATGCTTTGACATCACGCAGGTATTGAATGAATCCATATACGGAAAGGGTGGGTTGTGATGATCCCTCAAGAGATCTACAGAACACTGGAAGCCATTGTCGGGCCGGAGAACATCAGCCAGGATCCGGAAATCCGGCAGGCTTATAGAAACAAAGACAGGGCCTTCATCAATCCCGAGACAGAAACCCTTGGCACGACCCCGGACATTGTCATCCTGCCCGCGACGACGGAGGAAGTTCAGAAAATCGTCAAGGTTGCCAGCCGCTACAAGATCGGCTACACCCCATCCATCACCTTCTGGACGCCACAGGCGGGTGCAAGATTCGAAGGATGCCTGCACATAGATTTCAAGCGGATGGACAGCCTGGAAATCGACGCAAAGAACATGAACGCCACGGTCGGTGCAGGTGTGAACTTCGCGCAGCTTCAGGCCGAGGCTCTCAAACACGGGTTGTACACGGTTGTTCCGGGCGGCGGATCTCAAGTCGGTGTGATTCCCAACCACCTGCTTTTCGGGTTTTCACCCCTCACCTACAGGGCCGGCCTTGCCCCCCGAAGGATCATGGGGGTGGAATGGATCCTTCCCGGCGGAGAATTGGTACGGTTGGGGTCTTTCGCGTCGGGGAGCGACGGGTTCTGGGGAGAAGGGATCGGTCCCGACCTCAGAGGCCTGTTGAGAGGACACATTGGGTGGCTGGGCTCCCTCGGGATCGTAACCCGAATGTGCGTGCGGCTTCTGCCCTTCCACACGGCCAAACTCAAACCTATGCAGATGGATCGTCACACCTTCTTCATGCTGCCTACGGACAGGCAGAAGTGGTACAACTTCTCCTGTCCGAACAAGGATGTGATGGTTGAGTTCATGTATGAGATCGCCCATGCCGAGATCGCTGCGGCCATGACCCGTGTGCCCATTGCCTGGCGGTACATTGCCAGGTCAGGCTCAAAGGAGCAGTTCTGGAAGCTGTGGCCCGAGGATCCGGAAGAGAAGCGCAAAGAAGTGGCTGAGTTCATGATCAATCGTGTCATGCTCATCGGCTATGCATCCGAGAAGCAACTCGAGTATGAGGAAAAGGTCCTCATGGCCATTGGTGAAAAGCTCGGGTGCACCCTCCGCCGCACGAGACAGATGGACGGGTCGTGGATGCAGAGCGGCGATGCGGTGACCATGTGGTATCTGACCGGGACCTTCATGTCCACGACAGGACAGCTCGATTCTCTGGACGCCAGTGTGCAGAGCGGTGTGGAATTCGCGAAGATGAAGAAGACCTACACGCCTCCCCTCATGGAAGATCATGGGGACAGAGGATGGTTCCAGATGAATGACTTCGGGCACAGCGGCTACCTCGAATTCATCCTCCACTCTGACCAGGATGCAGGTCCGGAAGAGGGGTTGAAGATTACGGAGTTTTATCATTTTGCATCCCCAAAGCTTGTTGCAGCCGTCGGTGGGCTCAATTTCTTCAATCAGATCATGAGTCCCCTGGGTCATGACAGCCCGCTCTACGGCCCGAACTATGGGGACTTTGCTCGAAAAGTGAAGGAAGGGCTGGATCCGGACAATGTATCCAATCCGCCGGGCGTACTTGACACCCTGGACAAGGTGATCGACATGAACCCGCAACTCAAAGCCATGAAGGATTGGTAGAAAAGGGTTGGCAAAAAGATTTCGTTTTCGGAGGAAATGCAATGAAAGGTTATCAGAACAAAATTCTGGAAGTTGATCTGAGCAAGGGATCAACGGAGACGATCTCGATCGAGGGAGACGTGCTTCGTCAGTACCTGGGCGGGTCCGGACTGGCGGCCAAGCTCTTTCTGGACCGGGGGTTGCAGGACGTGGACCCTTTGTCCCCTGAGAACCAGCTTTTCATCATGACCGGGCCGTTGGCAGGCACCGGTTTCCCTGGGGCAGCCCGGTTTGCAGTGGCAGCCAAGTCACCGCTTACCCATCTCTGGGGAGAGGCGAACTGCGGCGGACACTTTGGGGCCCAACTGAAGTTTGCCGGATACGACGGGATCATCGTGAAGGGCCAGGCGGCCGGCCCGGTCTATCTCTGGATCGATGACGACAAGATAGAATTCAGAGACGCTTCGAGTCTCTGGGGCAAAGATGTCTATGAAACCGAAGATCTGATGAAGGCGGAGGAGGGGAAAGGGATCGAAGGCGGTGTTCGGATACTCTCCATAGGGCCTGCGGGCGAGAACCAGGTGAAGTTTGCCGCGGTGGCCGGCGGGAAAGGCGATTTCGCCGGACGATGCGGGCTGGGCGCTGTCATGGGTTCCAAGAAACTGAAAGCCATCGTTGTTCGCGGAACCAAGGACGTTCCCATAGCGGATCCCGAGGGGTTCAAGAATGCTGTTCACGAGGCCCGGCTGAAGATCAAGGATGCGGGTCTGGCCAAGGCCTGGCGTGAGCACGGCACCGCCATTGGGATGGTTGCGGGCACCAAGCACGGGGGCGTATCCGGAAAGAACTGGAGCCAGGGAGATCTCTATGCCTTCGCAAAACCGATCCGGGGTTTTGCGATCAGTGAACTGCTGGTCAAGAACAAGAGCTGCCACGCGTGCCCCATCGGATGCAAGCGGGTGGTCAAGGTGGACGAAGGCCCTTACCAGACCGATGAAGGCCCCGGACCGGAGTTTCAGACCTGCCTGAACTTCGGCCTCATGTTGATGAACAACGACCTGGAGGGGGTGATCAAGGCCAACGAGCTCTGCAATCGGTATGGCCTCGATACGATCTCCTGCGGATCCTCGATCGCCTTTGCCACCGAGTGCCTTGAAAAAGGCCTGATCACCACGGAGGACACCGACGGCATCGAACTCAAGTGGGGGGATATCGGCGCGGCCATCGAGATGATCCATAAGATCGGCAAACGCGAGGGGTTCGGGGACGTGCTGGCCGAAGGCGTCCGGAGCGCCGCAAAGAAGATTGGAGGCAACGCGGCTGACTTTGCCATCGAGGTCAAGGGGCTGGAGGTGCCGATGCACGACCCGAGAGGCTTCCACGGCCAGGGACTCGCCCAGGTGATCCCGGCCCGCGGGGGGGCACACACGGATTCCATCCACTTTTTGATCGAGGAGAACTTTGCGAAGTATCCGGAACTCGGGTTGACCGGAGAATACGAAGCCATGACGAGCGAGGGCAAGGCGGAAATGACGGTGGCTTCAGAGAGTCTCGGCAATCTGTGCAATTCCAGCTCCATGTGCCTCTATGCGATGGGTACGATCGGGTTCACGGATCTCGTGGCCGCCCACAGGACAACGACCGGGGCTGATTTCACGCAGGAGGAGTTGTTGAAGACGGCGGAGCGTATCGTACTGCTGAAGCGCGGCTTGTCGAATCTCATGGGCATGAGGGCCGAGGACGAGAAGCTGCCCGAACGGATCATGACGCCCATGGAGAGTGGCCCCACGGCCGGGTCCGTTCCGGACATGGAGAAGATGCTGAAAGAGTACTATGAGATCCGCGGCATCGATGCAGACGGTCGTCCCGGCAAGGAGAGATTGCTCGAGCTCAATCTCGAGGACCTGGCACAGCGACTGGCGAAAGGATAATCCCCATGGAGTTCGGCTACACAGAAGAGCAGAAGATGATGCGTGACCTGGCGGCCAAGATCGCGCAGGATTTTAGTGACGAATACTGGCAGCAGATCGATGAAGAACATCGCCACCCACAGGAGTTGTGTGACGCCCTCGTTGCCCAGGGCGTCCTTGGCATGGCCATACCGGAGGAATATGGCGGTGGCGGCACAGGGCTTCTGGACTTGGCCATCGCGTCGGAATCGCTGGCAAAACACGGCGTCGGCATGGGCGGTATCGGCATCCTCGTGGGAGGACCCGTCTTTGGCGGATACCTGATTTCACGTCATGGAAACAAGGAGCAGAAGGAGAAGTACCTGCCCGGCCTGGTCAACGGGGACATGTGGGCCGGCGCCTTCACCGAACCGGATGCCGGTTCCAATGTGACCAACATCTCGACACGGGCGGAACTGAATGGGGATCACTATGTGGTGAACGGGCAGAAGATGTTCATCTCCCACATGGAGGGAGCCAAACACATCGCCATCTACGCCCGCACCTCTCCCTTGGACCCGGCGCACAAGACGCGGGGATTGTCCATCCTGGTGGGGGACCTCCCGGACGCGCACGTGGAGGCCCGTCCCTTCAAGAAACTGGGCGCCCGTTTCGTGGATACCTGCGCCGTGTTCATCGACGGGATGACCATTCCCAGGCAGAACATCGTGGGTGAAGAGGGTGGTGTCCTGAAGGCGATGTTCGATGTTCTCAACCCTGAGCGGATCATTGTTGCGGCCTCTGCCGTGGGGACCGGGCTGCTGGCCATTCGGAAAGCGGTGGAGTTTGCCAATGAGAGGGCTGTTTGGGGCGAGCGGCCGATCAGTTCCTACCAGGGGTTGCAGTTTCCCCTCGCCGAGGCAAAAGTCATGCTGGAGGTGGCGAGGCTAAAGGTATACGAGGCCGCCTGGCTCTACGACA
This sequence comes from Syntrophobacteria bacterium, assembly GCA_030145435.1. GTDB lineage: Bacteria > Desulfobacterota > DSWW01 > DSWW01 > DSWW01 > S015-6. Next base: position 15,087 of record JAQYVQ010000331.1, read on the forward strand.
AGGGGTCTCCCAAATGTGCCATGGCCACGACCATAGCCAAGTACGCCGCCTCTCACGGCTCGATCTTTGCTGCGGACCGTGCCATTCAGACCATGGGCGGCAGCGGGTACATGTGCGAATACGGTGTGGAACGGTTGTGGCGGGATCTGCGCCTGAACGCGATTGCTCCCGTGACCAACGAGATGGCCCTCAACACCATCGCCCAGTACGATCTGGGAATGCCCCGTTCTTATTGATAGAATGTTAGTGAGGTTTCTCGAGCAAAAGGAAGAGCAGGTTGTCCGTGAAAGCCGGATCCCTGGTCATCTCCAGATGCCCCGAGAAGAGAAACAGGACCTGGTCCCATGTGATGGGGGAGACAAGCGCTGGTGACCAGGCAGCGCCCAACCTTTCGTCCATGAGCGCACTGCTTCTCAGTACGGTTCCGTCACCTGGTCCTTCCCCCGTGACTTTCATCTCACGGCGGGTCATGTCCACGGAGGCGACCGCCGGAGTCGGCAGCGCATCTCCAGCGATCAAGTGAAAGGTGAGCCCGTCCGGTGGCGAGGAGGGTAGATCAATGGCCGCCTGAAATCGTCGGGCCCGGGTCAGGCATTTTCTCTGATGATCGAGGGCAATACGACGCCGATCCGACGGATTCAGGACGTCGGGAAGCAGCTCATTCAGCACACCGTCCTGTGCGGATGCCGCCAGGCCCCACCCCATATCTTCCCAGAGTCCCGGGCTCAGGACATCTTCGACTTGCCGCTCCGGGTTTCCGACATCCACAAGAGCCCCGTGTCGTCCCCGGGGGAGAAGTTGGTAGACTGCCGGCATCGTACCCAGCAAGCCTGGTTCGTAACGGGGAAGGGTGGGTCCGAACTTTCTCCCCTGCACGAGTTGAACAAGGGCACTGACCGAGCCGGCGTTGGGTGGGCCCACAAGTATCGCTCGTTCGACGTACTGAGCCCCCATCCAGGTCGGTTCGGGTGTTTGTTCTTCGGCGGGCAGATCTGCTGACCCGTAGCGCAGATAGTAGCGAACCAAGAGTCCACCCATTGAGTGCGTGACAAGGTCGAATTTGACATCCGATTCCTTTACCCCGTAGCGTTTCGCACGCTCTGTCTGAACATAGACGCGCTTTTCCTGGATAAATTCGTGCAGGAGCCTTGCGTTCTCCACGTTGTCCCGCCGCCAATCATAGTCAAACTGAAAACACGTGAAGTGCTCCTCTCCATAGTCGATTGCCCCGGACCTGCCCAACTCTTCGTCCCGGTACCCTCCGATCCCAAGCGCTTCCATTACATGGACATAGGCACCGATTTCGATCGGGAGGCTGGCAACCTTGACCTTCAGGCGATCGAGGGCTCCGTCGGACACAACGCTGTCTCTCAGTTGGTCCAGGGGCGCGCCCTCGAGCATGGGCAGCGCGATCAGACGGGCGCCTTCCGGTGTTCGGGGGTTTGCGTAGCCCCCCGTGAAAGCACCCCACACTACTCGCCCCGTTTCCGCATCGATCAGCCTCGACCCGAGGATCCCCGGCACGAGTATGATCGGGTTCCTTCTCTGGTCGTGATGCTGAGCGGATCGATTATAGAGGGCTCCGAACTCCGGGGGATTGTATCTGGAAGAACAGCCAAGGAGGATGCACACGCATATCGATGAATTGAGCAGAAAAGACCTCATCTGCATGTTCCCCGGGTCGTCTTGTGGTGAGGCTCCGTTTGTTGGTATAGATGCGTCGAATCCGCCAAAGGGACCACAATGTAGAAGACCCTGACCCCACGCATTATTCCCATCAAGTTGACAGAAAATCCTCCTCGTCTATAAAATAATATTTTAACCCATTGACGGACAAGCCATTGGTCTGCCGGTGAAACCGGCAAGGCCGCAGTCCGGAGGAATAGAGAATGGTCGAACTAGCCAATGCTGTGGTTCTTTCTACGGGGTCCTATCTGCCGGAAATCATTCTAAAGAATGAGGACCTGACACAATTTCCAAAAGGCGCTCTTCCTTTGATCGAGAGATGGACAGGTGTCAGAGCCAGACGCAGGGCTCCTGAGGGTATGTTGACATCGACAATGGCTTCTGAAGCTGCCAAAGCCTGCTTAGAAAAAATTGGTTTCTCTCCTGCGAATGTGGGTGGTTTGATTGTCTGTACTTCCACGCCGGATCGGGCCTTTCCTCCCACTGCAACGAAAGTTCAGCTCGACATCGGCATGCAACTTGGTCGATCGTTTGCTTTTGATATGAACTCCGTCTGTTCGGGAGCACTCTTCGGCATGTCGGTAGCGAACAGCCTCATTCGAAATAGAGCTTGTGACAATGTATTGGTCATTGGGGCCGATATGTATTCTCGAATACTCTTTGAGAAGGACTTTACCACCGTACCTTATTTTGGTGACGGTGCAGGGGCGATCCTTTTGGGGACGGATGCGGAAAGGCCGGACGCAGGAATCATTGCGTCTTTGATGAAGAGTGACGGGGGGAGAGGAGAAGCTGCGGTGGCAAACTGTAACGGTGTGATGCCTCTCGAGGATGAGAGATCAGGGTACGCCAGGATGGATGGGAGGGCCATACTGGATTTTGCTCTTACGGAAGGTTCGAATGTCATAAGAGAAATTGTTGATGGATCGGGAATTTCGTTGTCGGATGTGTCTTTGTTTGTAACCCATCAGGCAAATATCAACATTGTAACAGGAATAGCCGAAAGGTTAGATGCACCTATGGACAAGTTCTTTGTAAATCTGCATGAATACGGCAATACGGCTGCAGCTTCCGTTCCTATCGCTTTGGATGAAGCCCTTGGGAAGAATCTGGCAAACAGAGGAGACCTTATTGTCTTGGCTGCTTTTGGCGGCGGCCTCAGTTGGTCAGCCAGCTTGATTCGATATTGATTGTGGTTGAATCCAGTCATTTTGACAGCTGAAAGTTGTTCATGATAACCTTAAAAATGTTACTTGTTTATCAATTGATCGTAACCGTGTGTTAGCAGGGAGATCCAATGTCCGTGGAACAGAAGGTCATCGATATTTTGCAGCTTGTACTGAAGCACCAGGACAAGCCTGCCCAGGAAATTACCCTGGGAATACCCCTGTACGACGAGGGGCTGGGCCTCGACTCCCTGTGCGTGGCCGAGCTCTCTGCGCTGCTCGAGAAAACCTTCCAGAAGGATCCCTACACAGAGGGTGTACTGCCAGAGACCGTGGCTGACATCGTCGCATTTTATGGAGACGGATCGGCGTGATAGCTGGCTTGTTGCGGGGTATCGAGGCCGACTTCCCTGCCCGGCAGCTGATTATCGGCGGTAATTCGAGCTGGACCCCTTCTGAATTTCTGGCGGAAGCGGGGCTGTACGGTTCGGCCCTTGCTGCCCGCGGCACCCGACGCCTGGCCATCCATCTTCC
>JAQYVQ010000379.1 GCA_030145435.1 Syntrophobacteria bacterium
CGGTGGCGACATCAAGCTGCTGGCCATGATCGGCGCCTTTACGGGCTGGAAGGGCGTTCTCTTCACGATTTTCGGGGGCTCCCTGATCGCATCGATCGTGGGAATCACCCTGATGATCGTCCGCAGGACGAATGGCCAGGTCCCCATCCCCTTCGGCCCGTTTCTGTCGGGCGCCTCGTTCCTCTACATCCTCGTCGGCGATCGCCTGATCCAGGCCTATTGGTCCATGCTTCCTTCCTGAGAGGCAACTCTCTGAAACCATTATCTTTTTTGACCTCGTCTCCGTCGCCCCCTCTCCCGTCACATCCGGTTTCCCCTGTCCAACCCTAAACTTTTTGCAGGTTCCGACCGAAAAAATTTCATACAGACCGAGTACGTCTCCAGGCAAAAGGAACCCCGCCATGCGCGTTGGGCGCTTCAGAGGACTCCGGTTCGAGATCCTCGGGAACCTTGCCGTCGTCTCCTTGATCTCGTTGCTGCTGACAGGATTCGGCGTCTGGTTCATCAACGGAAAATACATGCTGCAACAACATCTGCTCCAGTGCAGGCTCCTAGTGGAGTCATTCGCCGGAGAAGCGCTCGAACTCCTGCCGGCCGACGAAACGGGAGGAATCCTCGACGACCCGGCGACCCGAACGGCCATCCATGACCTGATGCGAAGCTACCGGGACAAGGACTCCCGCATTCAGCTCCAACTCGTGGGCCCGGACCTGCGCGTCCTGGCCTCCACGGACGAGGGCGTCTCGGTCGCCCCTTCAGGCGAAGAAGCCCTTCGGGCCTCTTTCCAGACCGGAGAGCCCTGTATGAGGCTCGACGGGAAGTCCCCTTTGTTCGGGTCCTTCCACCAGGCGACCTTCGCCTTTCCACTCCAGAGGTCGGGAGAGCCGGCAGGCGCAATCCTTGCCACCCTTTCTCTGGATGGTGTCCTTGGAAGTGCCCGGCAAACCGTCAAATTCATCCTGATCTACATGACCCTGGGCAGCCTGGTCTTCCTGATCTTTGGAACCATCCTGATTTCCCGCACCCTTGTCCAGCCCTTGGAGAACACGATTTCCGTCATGCAGCGGGTGGCCGACGGAGACCTCGAGCAGAAGGTGGAGCCCACGGGCGAAAACGAGGTGGGCCGGCTCGCCCGAACGTTCAACACCATGGCCGAGAAGCTCAAGGGCCACGAAAGGGCCTTGAATAAACACGTGAAAAGCGTCCAGAAGATGAACCATGAATTGAAAGAAACACAGCAGGAGGTCATTCAGTCCGAGAAGCTTGCCTCCATAGGCCTTCTGGCTGCGGGGATCGCCCACGAAATCGGCAACCCTCTCGGGGCGGTCCTGGGCTACATCACGATGCTCGAACAGGGCGTGGCGGATCCGCAAGAGCAGAAGGATTACCTCAAGCGGATGGAGAAGGAACTCCTGCGGATCGACGGGATCGTGAGGGACCTTCGAGAGTACTCGAGGCCGTCCCCACGAAAGATCGCCGCCACGGATCTGAACGGGATTGTCCGGGACACGGTGAGCATGCTGAAACGGCAGAGGGACTTTCGCGCCATCCGTTTCGAACTGTCACTCCAAGAACCTCTTCCCCGGGTCTCTGTCGACCCTGGACAGGTGCAACAGGTGTTGGTCAACCTCATTCTCAACGCAAATGACGCTATGGACTGCGAGGGCACCCTGCGGGTCATCTCCCGAACGACTCGCTACGCCTCTCCCAAGATGAACGGGCCGGCAGGCCCTGGTCGGCGCGAAGAAGATCCGCCCGGGATCGACTATCGTCTGCTTCGGCGGACGAACCCGGCGAGGAAGTGGCCCTTCCTGGAGGGCCAGGGACTCGTCGAGATCGACGTGGTGGATACAGGCCCCGGAATCTCCGGGGAAGACCTTCCGCGCGTGTTCGATCCTTTCTTTACGACCAAAGAGGCAGGGCGCGGAACCGGACTCGGGCTCTCCGTCAGTCAGAGGATCATCGAATCCTTTTACGGTGATATTCAAATCACGAGCGGACCGAACAAAAGCACGCGGGTCAGGATACGAATGTCCGTCCTGGAGGAGGAGGAAGACACCCTCCAGACCCCCATCACAGAGGAGATGCTGCAAGATGGAACAACAGCTGCTCATCGTGGATGACGAAGAAAACATGCGTCACATGCTTTCCGCATTCCTTCGGAAGCACAACTACCAGACCGATATGGCAACGAACGGCGCGGATGCGCTGAAGCGAATTCGGGATCACCTCTACGACGTCGTGTTGTGCGACATACGAATGCCGGAAATGGACGGCATGACGTTCCTGCAGAAGATGGCCGATGAACAACTCACGGCGGCCACCGTCATCATGATGTCTGCTTATGGCACCATCGACGATGCGATCGAAGCGATGAAGATGGGTGCCTACGACTATGTCTCCAAGCCGTTCAAACCGGACGAGATCCTCCTCACCTTGAAAAAGGCGGAAGAACGGGAGCGACTCCGAAGGGAGAACCTTCAGCTGCGAAAACAGGTCAAGAAGGAATACAGCTTCGAGAACATCATCGCCAAGAGCCCGGAGATGCACAAGATCTTCGAGGCGGTCCGCAAGGTCGCCGACTACAAGACGACCGTTCTGATCACCGGAGAGAGCGGAACCGGGAAAGAGTTGATCGCCAAGGCGATCCATTACCACAGCGATCGTTCCAACGGACCCTTCGTGGCCATCAACTGCGGTGCGATTCCGGACAACCTTTTGGAGAGCGAATTGTTCGGTCATGTGAAGGGCTCCTTTACCGATGCTACGCGGAACAAGAAGGGCCTGTTCGAGGAAGCGCATAAGGGCACCCTGCTCCTGGACGAAATTGGGGAACTGCCACGGTTCCTGCAAGTAAAAATCCTGCGGGTTCTGCAGGATTCGGAAATCCGAAGGGTAGGGGACACGAAGACGAACAAGGTGGACGTGCGCATCATCGCCGCCACGGTGAAGGACCTGACACGGGAGGTGTCGAAAGGGGAGTTTCGGGAAGATCTTTACTACCGGCTCAACGTGATTCCGATCCATCTTCCGCCGCTCCGGGACAGGCGCGAGGACATTCCGTTGCTGGTCCATCACTTCATCCAGAAGTGCAACGATCACCTGGAGACGAAGATCCAGGGCATTGCCTCCGAGGCGATCGGCGCGCTGATGAATTACGCTTGGATGGGGAATGTGCGTGAACTCGAAAACACGATCGAGCGGGCCATGGTCTTGAGCGATACCGACCACATTCGGATGGAGCAATTGCCCGAACGTATCCTGGAGGGAAATCGAACAGGATCCCCCGCCCTGGGCGAGAAGGGTCTCTCCATCAAGAAGGCTGCGCGGGAGATGGAAAGAGATCTGATCGGCAAAGCCCTCGAGAAGACAAAAGGGAATCGAACGCATGCGGCCCGTCTGCTCGAGATCAGCCATCGAACCCTGCTGTACAAGATCGAAGAATACGGCATCCGGGCTTGAGCTACCGGGGTAACCTGGAAATATTGCTATGTTTCGGGATGCTCCCAGTTCGGTACTGTCCAGGGCTCCCTCTCCGATTTGCTTGGGCTCCGTCTCTCCCTTCCCCGAAGTCGCCCGGCGCAAATCTCCGACGGAACCCTGGACAGCACCGAACAACTCGAGATTTGCAAGTGAAACATAGCAATATTTCCAGGTTACTCCATTCGAGCATTGGAATCTCCATTCACAGCCCCATGGGTACGAAAAGACTCTTGCGTCCGGCCTCTCGCGCACGGGTTCGGTGCCGGCGAGTGCTTTCTCCTGTGGACCCCGTTCCACGTTTCGCTTGATGCTCGCCTCCCTTGATTCCAAGGTTTGAGCCCTTCTTCGAGAAACCCGCTTTCCCTATCGGCCGAACAATACAGGGCTTCCGCGAGGTCCGACGGCCGGTTCCCCCTCGTCGGTACGGTCCTTGCTGTACTGCATGTTCGACGGATTGCAGCGAACAGGGAAAGTCGAATCATGTCCACAACGCCAAACGAAAAAGCGACCCGAGTCTTGATGGCACTACGTGTTTCCCCGTGGGGCTCTATCAACCGACCGTCGGGATTCTCTCTGGTGGAACTCCTGGTCTGCTGCACCCTGATCGGCCTTCTCACGCTGATCTGCGTTCAGGGCCTCCAGGGGTTCCTTCCGGCCGCTCGCGTCAACCGTGCCTTGCGGGAAGTCATTGCCTTGTTGGAATGGTCGAGGTGGCGTGCGGTCCGGCTGGGGTCCGTGTTCCGTGTCGTCGTGAGCGCGGAGGACGCAGCGGTCACCGTTTTCCGGGTAACCCAGAATGACGAAGGTGAAGAAGAGCTCGTTCCGGCCAGAAGGCTCGACCTTCGCAAGGACCATCCCGGCGTGGTTTTCGGAACGGCCGATGGGGTGGTTCGGACAAGCGGATGCAAGCCCGTCGACCCTTCAGGGGTGCACCTCAAGGATCACGCAATACGCTTCCTCCCATCCGGAACTTCGGATCGTTGCGGTTCACTCTATCTGATTCCCGAGCGGGACCTCCCGGACCACCCGGACCGAATGCGCGCCGTGAGTATCCTGCTGACCACGGGACGCCTCCAAACCTGGACCTACAACCCTTTCCAGAAATCGGAATGCCCGGATGACGGCGGATGGCAACCCCTGTAGAAAGATCGGCTCGGAAGGTTTCACGCTTCTCGAAATCCTTGTCGCCATGGTCCTCACGGTGTTTGGCGTCCTTGGTTTTACCGGCCTCCTCAAGGTGATCGGAAATGTGGAGGCGGAAGACACCTGGGAAACGAAAGCCCTGTTCTGCGCACAGGAAAGGATGGAGGAACTCA
>JAQYVQ010000381.1 GCA_030145435.1 Syntrophobacteria bacterium
TGTCTTCCAGGGACTTCAGGGCGATCTTCACGACCTCCTCTGATTCCATCCACATGTAATCAGGCGCGGTCATGCCATCCGCTTCGGCGACGGAGGCGAATTCGGTTCGCGTCGGCCCCGGGCAAAGACAGGTGACCCTCACATTCGTGTTCTGGTCTTTCAATTCTTTTCTCAATCCCTCGGAAAAAAGAAGAACAAATGCTTTCGTCGCAGCATAGACGGTGAAGTAGGGTGACGCCTGCAGGCCTGCCGTCGAGGAGACATTCAGGATCCTTCCCCCTTGATTCTCAACCATGGCCGGGAGAATCCCCAACGTCAAGGTAACCAGGCTGTTCAGATTCACCCGGATCATTTGCTGCCAGTGAGAAGGCTTCTTATCCAACATAAACGATCTCGTCCCATAACCTGCAGAGTTGATCAGGACACCCACTTTCATTTCTTGTTTCTTCATTTCTTCGAGTATGGCGTTCGCACCGTCAGGGTCTCCCAGGTCCGCGTCGAAGACGCAAACCTCTACGTTATGCCTTTTTTCTATTTCCTTCTTGAGTGACTGGAGTCTTTCCAAACGCCGGGCGGTGACAAAGAGATCGTGCCCTTGGGCCGCCAGTTCCTTCGCAAAGTCGGCCCCGAGCCCGCTGGAAGCCCCTGTCACAAGAGCGAGTCTTCTTTCCACAATAGCCTCCCTCCTCGTGCCTATTGCTTTTCCCTCTTCAGGATCATGTCGGCTGTTCCCAAACCAGACACCAACACCGATGACTGCCCTCCACCCGGGAACGTCCATGCCCCGGCCAGGTAGAGATTGTCGATCGGGGTCTCCTGGGGCAGGCGTTTCATCATGCTCTGTTCCGGGGTGTTGTTCCAGCCGAAAATCGTGCCCCTGGGGTTCAGACTGTAGCGTTCCATCGTACGGGGTGTGCCGATTTCCATCACCTCGATATGGGAGCTGAGACCCGGCAGGAATTGCTCTGACCTCTTGATGAGCTTCCTGGCCGCTTCTTCCTTGAGGGCTACGTACTTGTCATACCCCTGGCTTTGAAGCCAGTCCCCCTTGAAATCGTAAGGCATGATGGTGGCCAGGCAGATCACGTTCTTGCCTTCCGGAGCGTTCGTCGGGTCCACCAGGGTATAGTTGATGAGCCCGTAGGTCGATTTCTCCGGGACACCCTCATAGTAGTACTTGAAGTTGAGGGCCTGATCGTAACTGGTGTTCATAAAATACGAGTGGACCCCTTTCGGGAAGCTGTCCCTGTAATCGTGGTCCACGCCCAGGTAGACAACCAGGGAGGAGAGCCCGATTTCCATCCCATCGATGTTTTTCACGTACTCCTCAGGAAAATGCTCGCGGCCCACGAGTTTGTCGATGGTGTCGGGCACGTTGGCATTCGATATGACATAGCGGCATTTGAACTCCTTGCCGTCCTTGGTCCGGACCGCAACGGCAACCCCGTCCTCCATCACGATCTTGGTGGCGAGGGTGTTGAGCAGAATCTCCCCTCCGTTCTCCTGGATCACCTCGGCCATGGCATTGGACACCGCCTGCGAGCCGCCTTCGAAGTAAGCGAATCCACCAAAGTGATAGCTGTTCCACATCATGGCGAAGAATGCGCCCGAGACCCGGTCCGGTTCGGCGCCGGCAAAGCAGGCAAGCTGGGTAATGAAAGCGATGAGTCGTTCGTCCTGAACGAAGTCGTCCAGCATCTCGGAAGCGCTCGTGCTCCAATACTTGAAGAAAGGCACGAGCAGAGAGGGATGTTTGATGAACTCCCACAGGACGCTGCCGGCACTCCGTCCTTCCGTCATGTCCTTCAAGAGGACCATGGCCGTGTTGATCGTCTCGAGGGTATCATAGAGTTTGGCCATCCCCTCCGCCTCGTCGGGGAATGTGTCCTGGAGAACCTTGAGATACTCCTCGGGGTCCGCGGGCACATCAAGGGTAATCCCCGGAAAGACGGATGTGTAGGCAGGGTCGAGTTTGATCACCTTGACCTTGTCAACAATGCCGAGCGTGGTAAAGGTCCTCTGGTTCAACCCCTTCTCATTGAGGCCGTCCATGGCGTGGAGCGAAACCTCGAACCGGTAATCATCGCGCTCAAAGGCGGTCATGTACCCCCCGACCTTATCGTGTTGCTCGATGACCAGAACCTTCATCCCCTGCAGGGCCAGCCGGGCGGCCGAGGAAAGACCCCCCCCACCTGCGCCGATGACCACGACGTCATACCCCCCGGGCCCTATTTCGGGGCGAGGCCCCTTGTCGGCCTTACACGCGGTGCAGAGAGAGACACACAAAGTGAGAACAAGTATGGCCAGCGGCTGGAAGGCGGTAGCTTTCCGCATTGCCGCATTTCGTCGTCTTCCTCTCATTCTCTCTCCTCCATATAGATAATTGCTTCTGACTCAAACGAATCACACCTCCATTGTTCTCGAACGATGGAGGTGTGATTTCTTGTCTTAATCAGGCAAAGCGGAACAGAGTGGGGGGACTACAGGGCGTCGTATACGAGTTCCATGAGATCCCGCACTTCGATCCCGAAACGGTCAAAGTGCCGCTTGGCGTTTTCCCCCAGGTTCTGCTCGCAGAAGGGGCAACAGGTCACAAGGGTCTTTGCGCCGGTATCGAAGGCCTCCTCGAGCCTCGACTCGGCGGCAAAGCCGGCAATGTCTTCAGGAAAGGCGGTGCGACACCCT
>JAQYVQ010000412.1 GCA_030145435.1 Syntrophobacteria bacterium
TACCGGGATGCGGCTCTCATGTTCACGGACCGGTGGCGGCACTGTTTCATCGTGTCGCAAGAGCACGATACGGTCTTCGTGGGCGAATCCGTACTCGACAGCAACGTGCGCAAGACCACGTGGGTCACGGACTGCCGGTACTGGTGCGGAGTCAAACAGTGGCGCCTTCCGATCCGGTTTATCGACCTCTTCGTGGATGCCATGACGTCCCTGGGGTTGGACAACAAGGTGATCGGCATGGAGTACGGGGCGCACCACATCCTGCAGGTCGGGTTCGACGAGATCCGGCAGATGGAGGCGGCCCTTCCTAACGCCAAGTTCGTTACCGCTGAGAAGGTCCTCTGGGAGCAAAAGGCCATCAAGACCGACTGGGAGATCGCCCTGATGCGCGAGATGTGCGACAAGGCAAAGCGGGTCCTGGAGAAGGGCTGGAAGGCGATTCGACCCGGAGTCACCGAGAGGGACGTTCATCGCGTGATCTGGGAAGAGTGGGTCAAAGAGGACATGTTCGAGACCCCTTGCATGTCCAACCCCGTTCTCTTCCTGTGTGGCTCCGATGGACCCGGAAAGTGGCGCATCGTAACTACACCGTTCTACGACCGGGTGATCAAAGAGGGCGACCAGGGCTTCTCCGACTGTGGGCCGTCGTACAAAGGATACTGGACAGACGTGCAGCGGTGCTTCTACGTGGGAGACAAGCTGCCTCCCAAGCTGGCGGAGCTGTCAAAATGGGGCCGTGATGCTTACTTCAACACGGTGAACAACATCTACCCGGGCATGCGGGCATGCGACGTGTTCAAGATGGCAGAGAAAGAGACATACCGGCAGGATTGGAACCAGTTCGTCCCGATCGAGTTCGTAGGCCACGGAATCGGCACGATGAACCACGAGCCTCCGTGGTTGGCCGAGGACGATCTCACGGAGCTTCAACCCGGAATGACCCTCTGCATCGAGGTCGGATGCTATGACTCCGAGCTGATTTACTACGGCAACATGCCCGAGGACATCTGGCTGGTGACGGACAAGGGTCTGGACAGGATCGGAGTTGATCTGCCGTGCGATATATGGCTGTGTGGCTAGCCCCCGGACCGTTTCTCGCGAACGGCTTCCCTGTATTTCCGGATCATCTTGCGGGACTGACCGTCCATGATGCGCGGGCTCAACCGATTGAGCCACCAGAGGATGTAGGCAGGCGCCTGCACAGGAATGATGCCCCTGTTGCGGGCAACGCCCCGGAGCGTAGCTCGAGCGCAGTCCACGGCGCTCATCGCCTTTAGCTTCGGCGGCACGATGGACATGGTGACTTCTTTGCTCGTGTTCACGTATTCCGTGGAATCAAAGATGGGCGTGTCGATGAACCCGGGACAGACCACGCTCACCTTGACCCCTTGTTCCGCCCCCTCCGCGCGGAGTCCGGTGGAGAGTCCGACCACGGCGTGCTTGGTCATGGAATAGGCGGTGAGCAAGGGTGAGGAGACCAGCCCGGCCCCGGAGGCCGTGTTGACGATGTGACCGGAACCCTGCTTCACCATCACCTTGTACGCGGCGAGTGTGCCGTAGACGACGCCCCACTGGTTCACGTCTACGATCCGCTTCCAGTGGTCGAGGTCCATGTCCTGGACCACTCCGCCGATACCGATTCCCGCGTTGTTGAAGATATAGTCCAGTTTTCCACGCTTGGCGGCTGTCTCGTTGATGAGGCCCCGTACGTCTCCCTCGTTCGTTACATCGAGCTTCACGGCCTCGGCTCGTCCGCCGGACGCCTTCAGGCTCGCTGCGACATTCCGTGCCTCTTCCTCGTTCAAGTCTGCGACGACCACCACGGCCCCGTACTTCCCGAGTTCCTCACAAAGGCCCTTGCCGATCCCTGAAGCGCCGCCCGTTACAATCGCCGTCTTGTCTCGGAAAATATTCATGACCAGCCACTCCTCTTCTTGCCCAACTGTAACCTGTGCTATTCCACACCGAGCGCATCCAGCATCGGGTCGAGGCCCCGGACGATTTCCACCTCCTCCGGGGGGTGTTCGGCAGCCTCGGGAAAGCTGGGAAAGAGGGAGTTCCTTCCCCGGTCTATCAGAAACGGCCGTACCCCTACGTTTCGGGCTCCAAGAATGTCTTCCAGGTACATGTCGCCCACGTGTGCAGCGTTTGCCGCCTCTACACCGGCTTGTTCGAGGGCACCTTCGAAGATCCGACGATCCGGTTTCTTTGTACCTACGATTGCAGACACGACGCAAAAGTCAAAGTACTTGAGGAGCCCGATCTCCTCCAGAAACCCGACCATGGCGGAGGTTGCGTTCGAGAGAATCCCGATCCGAATTTGCCGGGCGCGAAGACGCTCGATCGCATCGATCACATCCGGATAGACCGCCCAGTTCTCCAGCAGCCAGAAGCGTTCGAGCACATCTCGAGAAAAAGCGTCGGGGTCCCCCTCCAGACCCGATTTCTTGAACATGAGGTGGCCCATGGCCAGGAAGAGGGCTTCGAACTCGTCGTCCGAATCGGTGTACTCAGCCCCGTCCAGGAATTCGCTGATTGCCTGTTCACGGTGTCTCGCGATTACGGAATGGACGGTTGCCTCCACTTCCTCGGAGGTCGTCTCTACACCCCCCTCGCGAATCACCTCGGCAAAGATGTCCCACAAGGACCCTTGGGGATAACTCAGCGTCCAACCAACGTCGAAGAATACGGCTTTTACTGGATTCACCTTGGATGCCTCTTCTCTGCCTTGTGCTTGGGCGTGTGTGATGTGTTCAGGGAAGGATAGGGAAGGAACGCTTCGCGGTCAAGGTGAGCGGAAAAGGCCCGTTTACGTCGGGCACGTGTTGCCCGCTCGGCGCAATGGGGTAGGGCAGGGGGCACGCGATGCTGCCCCCTTATCAGGTTCCGTTCAGAAGACGATCTACATTACCCCTTTAGAATTTGAACTCGCGCTGCTTGTCACTCATGACCTTCGTCACGAGCTCCATCATGGGCAAGACCGGCGTCTGCTCCGCCTCCGGCCTCGGAACGAGCGTGATCGACTCAGTGGAGCAGGACGGGTAGCAGACTCCGCAGCCGATGCATTTGTCGGTATCCACCAGGGCGGAATCTTCCATGGAAATTGCGTCCACCGGGCATCTCTCCTCGCACGTGCCGCACACCACGCAGGTGTCCGGGTCCACCACGGAGACATAGTTCGAGCGGGCGAACATGTTCTTCTCGCCCATGGCCAGGAGGCCGGTCAGGAAGACGCAGGCATCGGCGCAACAGTTGCAGATCGTCTGCAACTCACCCAGGCTGTTTCCGGTAATGTGGACGAGCCCCTCTTCGTTCGATCGCTTCAGGATATCCAGCGTCTCATCCACGGTGATCTCCCTTGCCATCCCCTTCTCGACCATGTATTGGCCCATGGTGCCAAAGTGCAGGCAGTTCTCGGTGGAGTGTTCACACTTGCCCTCATCCGCGTAGTCCCGCATGAGTCGGCACGGGCAATGGGCCACGGCCTGATAGGACGAACCCTTCACCGTATCGGTAATCCGTTCGTAATCCGCCACCTTTCGCGGGTCCGACAGAGACGCCTCCATCGGGATGATGCGGGTCATCGGGGTGTCGGAGACGCCAGCGCCGCCGACCTCGTGGATGAAGCCATTGCGCGCGTAGTTCCTCCACAGCTTGGCGAGCTTCTCGGTCTCCGGTGTTCGCTTCCCTGCCCAAAAGGGGGTCTCGCTGAAGCCTACCACCGTGGGCAGAAGCCGATACATCTTCTCGTCACCCAGGGTCTCGACAGCTGCTATCCCCTTGTCGGCCATCTTCTCGAGCATGGCTTGGAGCTTGCCCTTTTCCACGCCGGTGCGGTCCACGAGCCCGTCGAGTGTCATCGGGAGAAAGGGTAGTTTGGGGGCCAGTGCCGCCTCCTCGTCCGTATAGATGGTTTTCAGGATCTCGATCAGCTCGGGGGTCTTGGGCGCACCTACCGGCATGGAGTTGAGGTGTTCTACGAGTTCATCGTACACATTGGACCCACTCATGTCGCTCCTCCTCTGTGAGTTGTTGTCGCTGAAAAAAGGACGATACCACCGATCTGACGGAACTCGAGGTCAGGCTGCCCACCCTTTGAGGAGCCCTCGGAGGACCTCGAAATTGTTCTCGAGAACCTTGGGCTCCTTGTGGGTCTTGCGCAGGAGGAAGGCCCCCTGGATCTGGGCCAGAATGAAGTCGGCGATTTGCCTCGACGGCAGCTCCTGTCGGAAGATCCCCGCCTGTTTCCCCTCCTCGAAACACTGCTCCATCGCTTCTGTGCAGGCTCCAAAGAACATGCTCAGAGATTCACGCAACGGCTCGTGGATGGAACTGATCTCCTGGGCCAGGTTTCCGAAGGGGCATCCGAGTTCTCCGAATTTCGAGCAGCCGATTGCCAGCAGGTTGTCCAGGAAGGCCTCGATCCGCTGAGCAGGATTCAGGGAGGGGTTCTCCAGGGAGGGCCCGATGGCGATGGCATAGAACTGGCGCATCCTCTCGCCGAGCACCTCGAAGGCCAGCTGCTCCTTGCTCTCGAAGTGGTAGTAGAAATTGCTCTTGGTGACCGAAGCGGCCTGGAGGATATCCTGGATGCTCGTGTGATGGAACCCGCGGGTGTGAATGAGATCGGCCGCAGTGTTGAGGATCTTTTCTTTGCTGCTCATGTATCCTTGCTCTCCGTGAGGGCTCTTCTAGTACCAACCGGTTGGTCCTAAATGCTACACAATCCGGTTTCTCAAGTCAACAACCAATTTGGCTTCCCTGGTACCGTACTTGGGAGGGGGACGGTGTTCTCCCGTCATTTCCTTGGGCTCCGTCTCTCCCTCCCCCTACAAAGTCGCCCGGCGCAAATGCCGTGAGAACACCGTCCCCCTCTCCCTTGGACAGCGCCTGGTAGAAAGAGGCCAAGGCAAACAGGCTGCAGCGCTTTCTCGAAGCCCGTATTGTTCCGCTCTCGGTTCCACTTTAGCGGGCTAATACGGGAGTGGATCTTCCTCGCCGTTGAGCACGCGGAAGGCGCCCTCGGCCAGGGCCTCCATTTCGAGACTGCCGGGGAACACCTGAAGGGGTGCGAGAGCGGAAACGTACGAAGTGATCTCGGTGGCGAAGCGTTCGGAACGGGCCATTCCCCCAGTCAGGAGGATGGCATCCGGCCGCCCCATGAGTACAGCAGCCATCGCGCCAATCAATTTGGCGACCTGTAGCACCATTGCGTCCAGGACCAGCCGGGCCTCAGCGTTTCCCTGGTCAATCATCCGGAAGACCTCGGGGAGGCGGCCCGTTCCCAGATACCCTTTCAATCCGCTTCCTCCAGACAGCAGCTTGATGATCTCGGCCTTGGTCCTTCCACCGTCGAGGCAGAGTGCGAGCATGCCCGCAAGTGGGACGGTGCCGGCCCTTTCGGGCGAAAAGGGCCCTTCCCCGAGCAGTGCGTCCGTGGAGTCCACGATCCTCCCACCCCGCAGGGCACAAATCGATATGCCCCCTCCGAGATGTGCGGCAACCAGGCGCGTTTCCCTAAGATCCTTTCCCAACCTTTCCGCCGCCCGCCTTGCGGCTGCCTTGACGCTGAGGGCGTGATTCCTGCACTTCCTCTCGATTCCCGGAACGCCGGAAAGCCGTGAGGCAGGGTCGAACTCGTCCGTGGTGACAGGGTCCACCACATAGGAGGGCACGCCGTATCGAATCGAAAAACGTCGCGCCAGCAATGCGCCGAGGTTGCTCGCGTGCTCGCCGTATTTTGACTGCTCCAGGTCGGCACACATGGCATCCGTCACTTGATACGTGCCACCTGCAAGGGGCCTGAGCAGCCCGCCTCGTCCGACCACGGCACGGAGTTGGCCCGTTTCCAAGGCTTCGTTTTCGATGAACCGGGCAATCTCATCTTCCCGCCAATCGACCTGATCCAGGACGTGTTCGAACGCCTCCAGCGCATCCTCAGGGTGATCGAGCGTTCTGACCCGACCCTTCCCGGACGCTTCGAAGAGACCGGTGTCCGTGCTCGTGCTGCCCGGATTGATGACCAGGACAGATGCCCCTTTTCCGTCCTCCTGGTCATTCTTCACAACTGCTTCACCTCCCTCTCACTCAGGAGGCGTATACCCTTGCCTCGAAGGACGATAGAGGCCCTGTAGGGATCGTCCACTCGGAGAACGATGACTGCCGAGTCCTCCTTCTTCTCGACCATGGCATACCCATACTCGATGTTGATATTCTCCTGCGCGATGATTTCAGCCACTTCCGCCATGCCTCCGGGGCGGTCCGGCATCTCCGCAGCAAGCACATCTACTTCGTTGTATTGATAACCTCCCTCGCGCAGGGCCTCTGCACACGCGTCCTGGTCAGAGGCGATGATTCGAATCGTTCCGAAATCCCTCGAATCGGCTATGGACATGGCCCTCAGGTTGACGTGCTGGTCCGCCAGATACCTTGTCACCTCTGCCAGGCTTCCGGGACGATTCTCCAGAAAGATCGAGATCTGTCGTATTACGAAATTCGTTTCCATTTGAGACGGTTCCTTTCCTCCCGATTACTAAGTGGTCAAGACCATAAATACGGTGACGCACCGAGGATGCCGAGGCGCCCGGCCTGCAAGACGCGAGGAGGGCGAATACCGGGAGTATCTAACCGACGAGCAACACAGCCGGCCGGGATGGATCGGCAGCCGAATGCCATCGTATTTATGGTCTTGGCCACTAAGCCGGTTCCTGACACATAAGGACGGCCAGGGCGATGGAGGCGAGTTTTGCCTCCGCGGGTGCTGTGCGCGAATCGATCAAGATCGGTGCCTTTGCCCCGACCGCCACGTGCGCCAGGGTCTTGTCGGCATAGTACTGTAGGCCCTTGCAGAAGATGTTTCCCGTCTCGAGGTTGGGCACGATCAAAACCTCGGCGGCTCCCCCTACGGGCGATTCAATGCCTTTCGCCCTTGCGGCCGCCATGTCGATCGCGTTGTCCAGGCCAAAGGGGCCGTCCACGACGCAGTCCTGGATCTCTCCGTACTGGCACATCTTTACGATTGCGATCGCATCGATGGTGGATTGAAAGTCCGGATGCACCTTCTCGGAACCGGATAACAGGGCAACTTTCGGGTTCTTTATACCGAGACGATGGGCCACCTCCACGGCATTCCGGATGATCTCGAGTTTCTGCTTGATGTTCGGCGCAATGTTGATCCCCCCGTCGCTTACGAGTACGAGCTGGCACCCAGGACGGCGGTCGTCTTCGTACACCTCCACGTCGCTCAGCAGCCGGCCGGTCCGCAGCCCCCCGGTGGCGCTCAAGGCGGCCTGCACGAACTTTGAGGTTGAAACATTTCCCTTCATCAGAACCTCTGCCTCGCCGGTGCGAACGGCGCGGACGGCCGCTTCCGATGCCTTGGCCGGATCCGGCTCGTGCCGCACCTCGAAGTTCCCCGGGTCCGCTCCGATCTTCTCCAGAATGAGCGTAATCCATTCTCGGTCACCTACAAGGATCGAATCCGCCACACCTCGTATTACAGCATCCCGACAGGCGGTGAGGGTCTGGGCATCGTTGGCCGCCGCAACCGCGATACGTTTCGGCCCGACGGAAGCCGCGGTCTTCAGAAGTTCGTCAAAGTTCCTTACCATTCGGTCCATCTTTGGTACATCCTTGGTACATCCTCCGAAGAGCACGTTCGAGGCTTGACGGCTGGATGATCAAGAGTTAATTATCTTCGTACTCCTTCTCGAATTTTTTGCCTTTGTAGGTCGATCTTTCCAGTTCGCCCGCCTCTTGCCAAATGATCTTGGGGCTGATCTTCATCTTAGTGTGGAAGGCTCCCAGGAGTTCCTTTTCCAGGTCTTCGAGCTTGTCCGCTGGAAAGTCCGCTCCCCTTTCGATTTTGATCTTCAAGGGCGGGACCACGAGAGGCGGTTTCTCGGTCAAGACGATGCGGAACTCCCCCGTTACCCGGGGGGAGAAGGTCTCCAGAAGGCCCGTGACGGCGGCCGGATAAACGATCACGCCCTTCACCTTCAGCATGTCGTCCGTGCGACCCACGATCCGGTAGCGAAAGCCGGTCCTGCCGCAGGGGCAGGGGGACATGGTAACCTCGTGGATATCTCCGAGACTGGTCCGGAGCCAGGACCACCCATCGCCCTCGATATTGGTGAACACGGCTTCTCCCCGGGCGCCGTCCTCGAGGGGGATCGGCTCTCTCGTGTCCTGGTCGACCAGCTCGTAGATGCACAGGTCGTCGCCGAGCCAGTGCATGCCCTGGTACTCCGGGTGATCGCACGAAACACCGTGGCCCGCACCCGTGTCCAGCAGCTTGGCGCCGAAGCTCTCCTCGAGTCTCTTCCTCAATTCGGGGACCCCGGCGCCGGGCTCCCCTCCGCAGACGAGGAGCTTGATCCCCAATGACTTCGCGTCCATTCCGATCTTCTCCGGCGCCTTCTCGATGATGTAGGTCGCCAAAGACGGAGTACCGAAAAACACCGTGGGCTTAAAGAACTTGGCCATCGAGAAGATCCTGTCCGTACCCGACTCCGCACCCACGGGGATGACCATGGCACCTGTCTTGGTCAGGCCCATCAGGGTGCCCGTCCCTGCAATGACCATGGACAGTGCGAAACAATGGAGGATTCGGTCGTGCTTTCGGAGACCACCCCGCCAGAGGCCCCTGCACAGGGTTTCTCCCCAGACATCGAAGATGTCTTTCATGGTCAAGGGATAGGGGGTCGGCTCTCCCGTCGTTCCGGTCGTGCTGTTGACGAGCACCAGGTCGTCCACAGAGACCGGCATTTCCTCCTCCATCAGCTGGATCAGATCTCCCCCACA